>NZ_WJID01000078.1:0-15347 GCF_010994055.1 Gracilibacillus thailandensis
CGTTGTAGAACAGTTTCATAGCTTAGGCGAAAATCCCATGGAAAGGGAAGTGGACAGCCGCAGCGATGGTTTCCTGTACATGCTATTTCAAAATGGCTACTCTGCTTACAAATGCGTTGATACCGCGGATTATATCCTTTCTTTACTTATAAAAGAAAGGATGAGCATTATGCGCTCATCCTTTCGTTAGGATTCGTATCAAATATTAAAGTTAGCAAAATTCGGAATAAGCATTGGTTAGTTGCGTGACAATGTCTTCAACTTCATGCCCCTCAATTTGTTCACGAGGAATAAAATGTTTCAATTCTCCACCTTTTACAATGGCCATGGATGGAGAAGAAGGTTCTACACCCTCGAAGTATTCACGCATTTTCGCAGTTGCTTCCCGATCTTGACCAGCAAACACGGTAACAAGCTTTGCGGGTTTCTGCTCCCCGTCTAATGATTGAACAGCTGCAGGTCGTGCCAATCCAGCTGCACAACCACAAACAGAGTTTACCACAACTAGTGCTGTCTCCTCGTTTGTAGACATAAATTGATCTACTGCTTCAGGTGTTACTAATTCTTCAAATCCAGCTTTAGTTAATTCATCACGCATGGACTGTGTAATTTCTCTCATATATTCTTCATATGCATTCATCGTTATACCTCCTAATTATACTCTATTCAGATTTTAACAAAAATATAGTAGTAAGAGCGACATATTTGTTTGAACATTATTGAATTAATTGTACTTTAAGCCATCCTCGGACACTGTTAATAAACCAGATGTGATCGAAATTATTTATCTCGTCTAATGAAACACTTTTTTCTTTTATAATTCCATCAGTGAGTAATTTTTGACGATAAGTTCCGGCCAATAGTCCATCAGTTACTGGGGGCGTATAGTATAGACCATTATTCTCTAATACAACATTCCCTATTGTAAATTCTGTAATGAACCCATCTTCATTCCACAATAATGTTGTCAATGCATTCATCGGCATATATTCCTCGAAAACCTTATATACAGATCTATTAGTGGTTTTGTGATAAAGAAAGATATTTTCTTTATCTATTGGCTTTCGGGCAATCGTAACTTGTATTGGTTCTGGTATTGGTTTAACAGATTTACATTCTAATGTAATTTCACCATTTGAATGTAAAAGCAGCCTTACTTTAAAAGTCCCATTTGTGTTTTTAGTCGCAAGTTCTTCTAATTGTTGCACAATGTAATCTATACGATGTGGAATTTGAAAATAAATAGCAGATTCTCTCAACCTATTCATATGAAAGGAGAGTAAAGGATAATTCCCTTGTTCTAATTTGATCGATTCTAATAAAGAAAATGGTTTACTTTTCTGATAAAGAACTGCTGCTTTTTGTTTTAATTCTTGATATTCATCCTTAGGTACAGAATTCCAGGTGATGCCTCCTCCAGTTCCATATGTTGCTTGATTTTCTCGAATAATAACTGTACGAATAGGAACATTAAACATTGCTTCTCGTTGAGGGGTTATAAATCCGATTGCGCCACAATAGACCTCTCTTGGTGTGTCTTCTAATTCTGCTATATATTTCATTGTTTCTACTTTGGGAGCACCGGTAATAGAGCCGCATGGAAACAATGCTTGAAACCAATCAAATACAGTATTTTTTTCTAATGTTGCGGAGATGGTTGAGGTCATTTGATGAACGGTTGGATAGGTTTCTATGTCAAATAAACGCTCTACTTTTACTGTTCCTGGTTTGGCGATTCTCCCTAAATCATTGCGTAATAGGTCGACGATCATTACGTTTTCTGCTCGATCCTTTTTTGAATTTATTAATTGTTCTTTTAATATTGCATCATCACGTAATGTTTTTCCTCGCTTTATTGTCCCTTTCATCGGTTTTGTTGTCATTTGTCCATTACATACATGAAAAAAGAGTTCAGGTGAAACAGAAAGTATTTGAAAATCCTCCATACTTAAATAAGCACAATATGAAGCTGATTGGTTTTGTAACAACTGTTGATAAAATGAATAACTATCACCGGTAAACCGTGCTTTCAATCTAGTTGTATAATTTACTTGATAGGTGTTACCTTGTCCAATTAATGATTTTATTTTTGCAATGGATTCGTTATATTTTTTATGACTTACAGTATTTTTCCATGTAGAGATGGAATATGGTACATAATCATTTTTAGTTTTGAACGTAGTAAATTCCTTAAAGACGCCAAACCATATTAATGGTAAGGAGGGATTATCGTGTACGATATAACTATTATCAAAGGCAGGAGCAGCCTCATAGGAAACGTAGCCGGCGACATAATATCCATCATTCAAAGCTTTTTCTATCCTGTTAAAAGCATGGTGTATATTGCTAACGTGAGATACAGTAATGATATCAATTGGATGAGTAAATGTTTTTTCTTTTCCTTCAAAATCGAACTGAAGGTATGTTTCCATTTACAGCACATCCTTTCGATACGTAGTTGGTTGTATTAAGCGTAAACTATTTTTAACGATTTCATATCCATAATCCGTGAGAATAGCCTCAGGATGAAATTGAACTCCTTCGATCGGAAGTTGTTGATGTTGGACTGCCATTACGGTTTGATCTTCTGAATATGCAGTTACTAATAACTCATTAGGAATGGTATTTTTATTTGCAATTAATGAATGGTACCTAGTGACATCAAATGATCGCGGTAAACCATTAAAAACACCTAAATTTTTGTGGTGGATCGTACTTGTCATACCGTGCATAGGATTATTAGCTGGAGTGATACTTCCCCCAAAAAATTCAACAATAACCTGCATTCCGAGACATACGCCAAAAATAGGAATCAAGTTATGAAAGTGTTCTATTAGATGGGGTGAAATTCCACTATCTGCCGGCGCACCTGGTCCGGGTGATAAAACAAGCAGACTTGGATCTAAAGAGGCGATTTCTTCAATTGTTGTAGCATCATTTCGGTATACAATAACATTTTCGCTCATTTGGCGATAATATTGCACCAAATTATAAGTAAAAGAATCATAATTATCTATAATCACAATCATTAGTTCTTCCTCATTTCAGCAGTAGAATCAATAAACATTATAACGTAATATTAATAGCTACAAAAGGTTTGAGCTATTTTACTATCATCTATTATTATATTGGTTGACAATTTCTTCTTATTTACTTATAATTTAACTCGTACTTGGAATGATAATCATTTTCAATATGTCATTCTAAGAATATGACGTGTTATGAGGATTAAGCATGAAATTATGGATTTTAATAATTGCAACTATTATTCTGTCATTTATATCTTTATTTATAGGTGCGATAGATATCAAGATTAGTCATCTGTTAGATTGGCAATCTGATGAAGCGCAACTTTTCTTCATCAGCCGAGTGCCTCGTTTAATGGCGATTATCTTAGCAGGAGCTGGAATGAGTATTGCGGGTTTAATTATGCAATCATTAAGCCGTAATAAATTTGTATCACCAACGACAGCTGGTACATTAGATGCAGCGAAACTTGGAATTTTAATTTCAATGTTATTTATTACAAACGTTACATATACCCAACAAATTATTTTTAGTTTTGCATTTGCTCTAGTTGGAACACTAGTGTTTATGCAAATTCTAGATAAAATTAAGTTTAAGGATGCCATTTTTGTACCCTTGATTGGTATTATGTACGGAAATATTTTATCATCCATTACTACTTTTTTTGCTTATGAAGCAGATCTTATCCAAAATATTTCTGCATGGTTAATGGGAAGTTTTACATTAATTATCTCTGGTCGATATGAGTTGCTCTATGTCAGTATACCAGCTATTATCTTAGCCTACTTGTACGCAAATAAATTTACAGTCGCAGGTATGGGAGAAGAGTTCGCAAAAAATTTAGGATTAAGTTATAAAGTAGTATTGAATATAGGACTTATTCTTGTTGCCGTAATTTCTACAACAGTTGTGCTTACTGTAGGAGTTATCCCTTTCTTAGGGTTGATTGTACCTAATATTGTCTCTATCTATTTAGGTGATAATTTACGAAAAATAATACCACACACGATGTTATTGGGTGTTGTCTTCTTATTAATATGTGACATTATTGGTCGTATTATTATTCACCCTTATGAGATTCCAGTTAATGTTACAGTGGCAGTAATCGGCAGTGCGATCTTCTTAATTATGTTATTTAGGGGGAGAGCATATGCGAAATAGTACGAAATTGATTTTGTTATTTATATTGGTACTTATCAGTGTTTTATTGTATGGATTTTATGATATCAAAGGTGGATTTGATTATGCTTTCCCTAGACGAATGATTCGTGTGGCTGCGATGGTCATTACTGGGGTTGCCATATCGTATGCAACAGTTGTTTTCCAAACAATCACACATAACCGTATTTTAACTCCTTCGGTTATGGGGATTGGTTCAATGTATGAGGTAGTGCAAACAGTAATCTACTTTTTTGCAGGATCGATGTCGATTTGGATAGTTAATAAATATTTAAATTTTGGTGCAGCACTCGTAGCTATGGTGATATTCGCATTATTACTGTATCGTTTTTTATTCCGTGCTGATAAATATCCAATTTACTTATTGTTATTAATAGGAATGATTATTGGTACACTTCTAGGAAGTTTAGTGACCTTTCTGCAAGTATTAATTGATCCGGTTGAATATTTGGGTCTTCAATCACTTTTATTTGCTTCCTTTACAAAAGTAAAAGCAGAGTTGTTATATATTGCGTTTGGAATTTTGCTTGTTTCGTTTATATACGGTTCATTCATTATGAAAAAATTAGATGTAATGTCACTAGGTCGTGAAAACGCAATTAATTTAGGGATAAACTATGACCGTATGGTAATGAACATTCTTATATTATCATCAGTATTAATTGCTACTTCTACTGCACTGGTAGGATCGATTACTTTCTTTGGTTTAATTGTAGCAAACTTGTCTTACCAATTTTTTGTCACTTATAAGCATTCAGTTTTAATTATAGGCGCTAGTTTGTTTAGTATTTTGGCATTGGTAGGCGGCCAATTTCTAGTTGAACATGTATTGGAATTACGTACAACAATAAGTGTCATCATTAATTTTGTCGGGGGTATTTACTTTATTTATCTATTATTAAAAGAAAGTAGGGATACAGCATGATAGAAATCAAGAGACTAACGAAACAATTTGGTAAAAAGTCTGTTGTAGATGACGTTTCCGTTGCTATTCAACCAGGAACGATTACATCGTTTATCGGACCAAATGGTGCTGGTAAATCTACACTTCTATCAATGGTGAGTAGGTTATTGGATGCAGATACAGGAGAAGTGTTACTTGATAAAAACAACGTAAAAAAATGGAAATCCACTGAATTTGCCAAGCGTGTTTCGATATTGAGACAAGCGAATTATATCAATGTTCGCTTAACAGTTCGTGAACTTGTTGCTTTTGGTCGTTATCCATATTCTAAGGGAAGATTAAATGCAGAAGATAATAGATTTGTTGATCAGGCGATGGAATATATGAATCTAACCGATATGGAAGATCAATTTCTAGATGAATTATCTGGAGGACAAAAGCAACGTGCTTTTATTGCGATGGTTATTGCACAAGATACAGACTATATTCTACTTGATGAGCCTTTAAATAACTTAGATATGAAGCATTCTGTTCAAATTATGAAAATATTACGTAAGCTTGTCAATGAATTAGGGAGAACAGTAGTTATCGTATTGCACGATATAAACTTTGCTTCTGTTTATTCAGACCAAATTGTTGCACTAAAAAATGGTAAACTTGTCAAAAATGGGCCAACGAATGACATTATAAATTCAGATGCGTTAAGAGAAATATACGATATGGATATACCGATTCAAGAACAAGATGGATGTCGAATATGTGTCTATTTTAATTCACATACAGGTTCTTAATCAAATAGGAATAGAATGTCTAAAGGATAGATTTGATCCTTTAGACTGTTTTTTGGAAAAAATTAAAAATAGTATTGACGAGAATGATTTTCAATTGTATAATGATAATCGTTATCAGTGATAATGATTATCATTATTAAAAAATTATACATAAGGGGAGAAAAGTATGAAGAAGTGGCTATTAGCTTTAATACTTTTAGTTTTCGCAGTTGCGCTTGCAGCTTGCGGTGCTGATGAAGAGGGAGCAACAGATGAGGCAACAGCTTCAGAAGATCAAGAAGAAAATCAAGCTTCAAAAGATAATGCAACAGAAAGTGATGAAACAACAGAGGATGAGAATGCTGCTTATCCTATGACTATATCTCCAACTATCTCATCATCAGAGGGAAGAGATGGTACAGCATATGAATTTGCAGATGTTGAATTTGAAGAAATGCCAGAAAATATTGTAGTGTTTGACTATGGTTTCTTAGATACACTAGATGCACTTGGAGTTGAAGGAATCGTTGGGGTTGCAAATGGGAATACGTTGCCATCTCATTTAGAAGATTATGCTTCTGATGAGTATACTAACATTGGAAGTTTAAAAGAGCCATTACTTGAGGATATCGCAGCATTAGAACCGGATGTAATTTTTATCTCTGGTCGTCAGTCAGCATTTTATGATCAATTAAAAGAAATTACGCCAAATGTAGTATTTGTTGGTACTCAACAGGATGATTATTGGAATACATTCTTAGAGTCAGTTGATATCGCAGCAAAAATGTTCAATAAAGAAGCAGAAGCAGAAGAGTATCTGTCTAAATTTGATTCAGCCTTAGAAGAAATAGAATCTTTAGCAGGAAACTATGAAACTAGCTTAGTAACAATGTACAATGAAGGAAGCTTATCTGGTTTCGCATCGAATTCTCGTTTCGGTTATATTTATGATGAATATGGTTTTAAACCAGTAACTGATGATATTGAGTCTTCGTCTCACGGATCTAATTTCGGATTTGAAGCAATTTTAGAATTCGATCCAGAAGTATTATTCGTTATCGACCGTACAGCCGCAATAAATGGTGAATCTAATATCGATGCTGATATGGAAAATGACATTATAAAACAAACAACAGCTTATGAAAATGAACGAATTATTTACTTAGATGGTGCGCTATGGTACTTAAGTGGCGGCGGTCTACAATCAGAACTTGCAAAAATCGAAGAAATTACAACGGAACTAAGTGAATAATAATTTATCACGGTACTAAACGTAAAGCCACGGTTCAACCTTCATTAACCAATCGATAAGGTGTGGGATACAATAGAAACACCTGATCATTGCCTAGATTTATAAGGACTGTTTCAGAATATCAATTATGATACTCTGGCAGTCCTTTTCTTTATCAGTCAAGTATAAAAACCGTGCAATAACTGTGTTAAACGAAGTAATTAGTTGGAAATTGTTTGCTGTATATTTATAACGTCCCAGCGGCCTGCTTCTCTTCCCGTAGATATTTCGATGGTATAACATCTTCAAAGATTACCTAAGTAGGAAAAAATACCTACATAATAGAGGGGATAATATGATATAATAGTAGTTAAATATCATAAAATTCACTTAGAATTGATGAATCCTGTTGTGTATTGTCTTATCATTAGGTATTATGGAATGTGAGGACTAATTAAATTTTACTAGATAAGATTAAGGGGAAATGAATATGTCATCATCAACTGAAGTGAATACAAATGAGGTCATCAAAGAATTATATAATGGTTCTGTCCAATCCATCAAAAATGTTGTACCAGTTGAACATCAATTTGAATCGCCAAAAATGACTACTAATCCATTGAATGTAGAGTATGGCGTATTGATTGGGTATAGTGGAACATTCAAAGGGGATTTATTAATTCAAGCAGATCATCATGTATTCAGTTCGATTGGAGAAGCTTTGTATGGTATGCAGTTGTCAGAAGAGATGTTAGATTCCTTCTCAGGTGAATTAGGTAATATGTTAGCAGGAGGACTTTCTACTCACTTAGCAAATGCAGGAATTGATACAGATATTACACACCCAACTATTATTAGTGGTAATGCAAATTTATCTGGTTTTAAAAGAATACTTGAGGTAGAAATTCATTATCCAAGCATTGGTGATATGAAAATGTCACTCTTATTAAATCAATAAAGGCTGGTGACGATATAATGGAAAGTTTAATAACTAAAACAATTATTTTTAAATTAAAGAATCAAGAATATGGTGCAAATATTGATCAAATTCGTTCTATTGAAAGATTAGAAGAGATTGTTTCATTACCACAGACATCTGATTTTATTAAAGGAATTATTAATTTACGTGGTAGTGTGACTCCGATTATCGATTTACGTACGCGACTAGGAATGGAAGAGGCTGAGCCTACGGAACAGACTAGAGTACTAATCGCAAATGTTCGTGAAGTCCAGGTAGGTTTAATCGTGGATGAAGCGACAGATGTAATTGATATTTCACCTGAAGTAGTGGAAGACGCACCAGAATTAGTAAAAGGTGTTGATTATCAATATATAAAAGGAGTGGCCAAACTAGAAGATAGGGGTATGCTGCTTTTATTAGACCTTGATTATGTATTAAGTGTGGATGAGATTAATGAAGTGCAACAAGTAGTGGATGAATAAAAATTACATATATCAACGGAGGGGAATACCTTGGCACGAGTATTAATTGTAGATGATGCTGCATTTATGCGTATGCAATTAAAAAATATTTTTACAAATTTAGGACATGAAGTAGTTGGAGAAGCAGAGAACGGACAACAAGCAGCAAATATGTATGAAGAATTACAACCTGATATTGTTTCCATGGATATTACCATGCCAGAAATGAATGGGGTAGAGGCAACGAAGGAGATAAAAGGTAAGGATTCTAATGCAACGATTATTATGTGTTCTGCAATGGGGCAACAACAAATGGTATTAGACGCGATAAAAGCAGGAGCTTCTGATTTTATCGTAAAACCATTTACAGAGGACCGTGTAAAGGAAACATTGGATAAATTATTATAAATAACAGAAACTATACATTATCTTTGTGTCGTATGGAAAAACCCGTTATCACTCCAGATAACGGGTTTTTGCTCGGCAAGAAAAGAAAGTATTAATATAGTGTTCCTGTTTAGCTCCAAGCACTAGAAACTAAGCGGGCGCTTTGAAAAGGAAAAGTTAACCCCCACGGAAAGGGAAGTGGGAAGCCGGAGGTGATCAAGCAGTTGATATAATGCCATAATCATAAGGGCTACTAAACGAATCGCAGATCAGCTTAGCATTTAGCTATTAACTTGCTTTCATGCTTGGAACAACATATTTCTGTTTAACTAAAACAACATATGGTCGTAATGCTTGAATAATAACACCAGTACATAATGCATTTACTAAGGTACCGATTCCAACATCGCCTTGAAAGAGGAGGGCGACGATCACTAAAGCAATACTGATAATAGCACGAGATATACCAAACGACAAGCCAGTTTTATCCGTTATGATAACCATGGAGCGATCCATCGGATTTGGTGCGAAGCTAGATTCTAAATAGATGGCAATACCAATTCCGCTGAAAATGATGCCAAATAGTAGAATGGCTGATTGCTCCAACCAATTATCAGGTGTTAGCCAAGATCCTTGGATAAATAGCCATGAATCGATCCCGAGTCCTGTAATGAATGAAGTTAGCATGGCAAACCATTCAGGTTTTGCTTTGATTGCGATAGCATTGAGCATGACGATGGTAAAGCCAACGATGATTTCCCAGCTTCCAATCGTTAATCCAAATGATCGATACAAACCAACCAATAAGGCATCAAAAGGTGATGCTCCTAACTGTGATTGAATCGTTAATGAAATCCCTAATGTTAACGTAATAATACCTATGATATATATAACAAATGATCGAGCCATATTTTGTAACATCGTATTCGCCTCCCAGCACGATATACTATAACAAAAAAATGGTAAGAAGGAAACAAAGGAAGCATTATTATTGTACAATGTTACTTAAATCTAATTCGAATGAGATGTCAGGGGTAATCGTGATTTCTGGATATTGAGATTCCCACTCTTTCCGATTCCAATCTCTAAACTTACTTCTAGCAGAAGCTCCAACCATGAGCGGATCAATCTCTAAGTCTTGAAAAGTCTGTATTAATTGATTCGCTTCTTCTTCCAGTTTTTTCTCAACAGCCTGTTCCAATTCTTTTTTTGCTGCAAAAGATTGAATTTCCCCCTTTTTTGACTCTGTTAACGTACCAATGATATCAGCTTTTATGACTACCTCATTTTTTGATTTCCAATGTAAACTTCTTGTCGAGCGAATCGAGCTAATGGCGACTGTCTTGTTTTTTTCTTCCCATTCAAATTCATACGTATGGTCTTCACAATCTTCATATAATAATTTAAAGGTAAAAAATTGCTCATAGGGAATTTGATGAACCAATTTATCATCCTTCATCATACCCAAAGTTACTATATCGATAGAAGTTTCACTTTGTCTCAAGATGGGAAGGAAAGGGTCCATTCCATCGCCAATTAAGCGATAATTAAATTGATGCAAATTCATTTTGGGAATATTGGATTTACTATTATTTAGAATTAGTTTCTCGATGAAGCGTGAAAGGGTTAATTCCATTCTATAATCCGTTTTTAGCAGTGTTTCTGCATCTCCTTGTACAATTGCGACGTTAATATCGCGTCCTAGATCGGGTATTTCATTAATTCCATAAATAATTTCCTCTACCCCTTTTTTTGCAAGGTCCTCACCAAATACTATATTTACTATATTGCCAACTTCTACTTGAAAGGGGGCTTCGGTTTGAATAAACGAGTTAATATCTTGAAAAGTTTTTGCTTCACCAGTATAGCGGATATTTTCACCCAATTCCGATTGTTCATTTTGACCGTATACTGGGGCAACAGCAGTCCCCTTGTAATTTTCCGAAGTTGGATCCCAATCGAAACCGAATGTCATAATTAATTCAACATCATCAAGTATTTTCGTTTTGACGCAACCTGTTAAAACTAAGCAACATAACAATATAAGCCATCCGTTATTTGTTCGCATGTTTTTTCTTCACTCCTGATGCAAGTTTATGGCAAATATATAATAAAGGAACATAGACAAATAATAGTATCATCCCAATCCTTGTTAGGGCTAGCGTTATTTTTTCAATAATAAGAAAATTATGAATGAAATGAACACTTGAAATCCCTATAAGGGCAAAAAAGATGCTGATTTTCCGGAAAGAGAAGCTGGTTAACCGATAAAAACATTGCATACTTGCCCAAAAATATAAACAACTGGTTGCGATGATGGCGATCAAGTGTAAGCTGATTCCAACATATTCAAATCTTTCGATAATCGGAAAGTTAATAACCTTCCATAATTGTAGAGTTGGCCAGGATATAAACTGAATATGTTGCTCATTGTAATACATAAATATCGCAATGGCAGAAAAAAAGTAGACGAAAGTTGTAAAAATATTACTTGAAACCGCCCACTTTAATCCAGATTGAAAACGATGTATAAACGGTGCGTAGATTAAAATTAATTCAATGCCTAGTAAACTAAGGGACATTGGTTCCATAGCCAGAATGATATCTTTTGGTGGAGTATTAAAAACAGGTAACAAATTATTAACATGACCATCTGTAAAAGCCTTGTACTTTAAAATTGCTAAAAAACCAGTGACAAAGACACTGAAAAACGCGAATCCGGCCACAATTCGAAATCCACCTAAACTAATATATAAGACTAACATGAGTAAAATAAACATAAAAAAATGGATCGACATCTCAGGGAAAAACCAAATTTGAATAATTTCGATATAGGAAACTAATACAATCATGGAGACAGCGAACAGATATAAACTGAATAAAAAAGTTAACAATCTTCCTAATATGTTACCAAATATATACTGATGAATTGCCATGAAATCAGTTTGCTCTTCTCCGACAATTTTCCAAATAATCACAACAATGAAGGTTGTAAGTACACCGGTTAGAATAATGCTAATCCAGGAGTCATAACCGGCGATACTTGCAATTTGCCGTTCGAAACTTAATATGCCTTCTCCGATTTGAGTTGCATGAATGATAAAGAGTAACAAAAAGGGTGAAATCATCTGGGTGATGTCCGGTTTGAAATGATTCATGATCAACCTACTTTCGCTTTCCACGTTTTAACCTCGTTCTATTCGTATTGATTCGATGTTTATCGGTTGCTGTAGTAATTACAGGTCTTGATCCTTGCAAATTAAACGGAAACCGAATCACAGCATCTTTCAAGTCTCTCCAACGAGGAGGGTATAGAGGCTCCAGAAACGGTCTTCCGAGTGAAGTTAACCTTAACAGATGTGTGATAAGAAACATTGCCGCAATTGTAATTCCAACAAGCCCCCATATTTGGGCAAATATAATAAATGGAAAACGCAGTAACCGAATCGTATTACCAATCCGATAAATAGGTGTAGTAAAGGACGCCAGTGCGGCTAATGCGATTAATATAAGTAATACATTACTTGTAAGTCCTGCTTCTACTGCTGCTGTCCCGATTACAATACCACCAACAATACCGATTGTTTGGCCGATTTTGGTTGGAAGACGTGCTCCAGCTTCACGTAATAGTTCGATCGTTAATTCTAAGATCAAAACCTCCAGTATCGGCGGGAATGGAATGTCTTTTCTAGAGGAAACCAATGTCCCCAAAAGATCTCCAGGAACAATATGATAATGATAAGTTAACACGGCAACATACATCGGTGTAATCAGAACCGAAAAAATAACTGCACATATACGTATAATACGAAATGCACTGGCAAGCGGCCATGTTAAAAAATAATCCTCATAAGATGCAAAAAATTCAACTAATGTAGTCGGTGCAATGAGGACATGAGGTGAGCCATCGACGACGATGGCGATTTTTCCTTCCACTAAAGCACTACTGACCCGGTCTGGGCGTTCGGTATCCATTAATTGTGGAAAGGGTGATTGAGAATTGTCAGATATCATCTGTGAAACAAAAGAACTGTCCATGATTTGGTCATATTCAATAGCGGATATTCTTTGTATGATGGTATCGACATTATCTTGATTAGCAATTCCATCTATATAGGTGATTGCAACATTCGTTTTGGTAATTTTGCCTACTTCAATGTTTTTTATATGTAATTGCGGTAATTTTACTCTTTTTCGAATGAGATTAATGTTTGTATTAATATCTTCGATGAAAGCAAGTTTAGGGCCGATCACACTAAATTCAATTTCAGGCATAGCCACTTGTCGATCAACTTCAAATTTAGCTGGAATCAGTAATATATTTTGGCTGTTATTCGTAAGCTTAAGAGCCATATATCCGGTTAATAATTTTTCTTCAATTATGGTTAAATCTGAAGTGATCTCTGTCTCTGAAAAAGGTAACAAGTTTTCTAAAACATCAAGATTATCTATCTTAGCGTCTTCTAATTTTCCGAAAAGTGTAACTTCAATCTTGTCTAAATTGATTAACGATTGATAATAAAAGACTTCAATATTATTTACGTTTCCTAACGTAAAATGCTTAAAATCATCACTAGCCTTCATAAGGTGGATTAGGTCACCAAAATTGTTTACGTCTTTTTTAGAGTGTTTATGTTGATTGCGTTTGTGGGAGATTTTTTTTCTTATCATGATAGACACCTCTAGGTCAAAGATTATCGTTAGTATGTGTTGTTTGACTTTTAACTATGCATTCTATTCATTAAAGTCATTGAGTAGATTAGTGGCAAAAAACATGATAGTTCGCTATCATCAAAGTAGCAATGAAAGGAGGCAGATTATGGACTTGTCAAGTAACTTTATTCAGACAGACCGGCATGAAATGCTTTATCGGAAAGCAGAACAATTAGCAAAGAAAATCAAAAATAGAAGGCAACAAGGCGATCGTGAAGCAGCTTTGCCTAAAGAAAATATCGGAAATTTACGCAAAGAAAGCTATTTATCGTTAACATTACCAAAAGAATATGGTGGAGAATCGCTATCTTTATATGAATTTTTGCTTGTCCAGGAGAAATTAGCAGAAGGGGACGGTGCAACAGCCTTGTCTATAGGCTGGCACTTAGGAGTAGTTAAAGAATTAAGCGAAGAGAACTTATGGGACCAGCAAAAGTTTGAGTACATAGCCAAAGAAATAGGAGAGAAACAAAAGTTAATCAACCGATGTGCTACAGAACCTGCAACCGGAAGTCCAACACGTGGCGGAGTACCGGAAACTACTGCTGTTTTAGATGGTGAAGAATATGTTGTAAATGGGAAAAAGACATTTACAACGATGGCATTAGTGCTAGATTATTATATTGTCACTGCTTATGTGGAAGGCAAAGATGCTGTTGGTTCTATCTTAATTCCAAAGGAAACAGAAGGTTTGCGTGTCGAAAAAACATGGGATACTTTAGGTATGCGCGGTACAGGTAGTGATGATTTAATTTTAGAGAATGTTCGTGTACCAAAAGATAACTTAGTAGAAATAAGTGATCAACCAAAGAGACCAGGTCCAAAAGGGTGGTTATTACATATTCCAGCCTGTTACTTAGGCATTGCAATGGCAGCTCGCAATGACGTGATTCAATTTGCTAAAGAATTTCAGCCGAACAGTTTAAATAAGCCGATATCTGAAGTGGAACATGTTCGCAATAAAGTCGGAGAAATAGATTTAAAATTATTACAGGCACGTTACTTTATGTATAGTGTTGCGGAGAAATGGGATAGATATCCAGATAAACGCAGGCAGTTAATGAAAGAATTGGGAGCTGTAAAGTTAGTTGCTACTAATAGTGCTAATGAAGTAGTCGATCTCGTGATGCGCATTGTTGGGGGACGTGGCTTGTCTAAAAACATGCCGTTTGAACAATATTACCGTGACGTACGAGCAGGGCTTCATAACCCACCAATGGATGACATGGTTATCTCCTCATTGGCCAAAAACGCATTTTCATAATATGATAATCCGACATAATCAATCGGTATGTATTTGTAGTAGGTACATACTGCGAACTAGTAAAAATTTGTGGAGTGAGATTTTTTTCCATTCCTTCCATAAGGAGTGCTGGGATACCGCTCCGGCAGAATACTGCGCTTTCCGTGGGCACAGCCTCAGCTAACTTGGTAAAGAAAACCACTTTACCAAGTGGATCTTCGGCTTGTGCTGATCCCACAGGAGTCTCCGTATTCTGCCTACGCTATTTTTGTTCTCTCATTATAGAAAGAAATGAACTCATGGAACAAAAATTTTCTACAGTACTAACCCTTTTAGCATAGTTGCACCCTACTCTACATATGGTGGAGAAATCGACTGGTTGATTTCGTATTAGTTTTGTGGAGCATAGCTTAACGAAGGCCACCCCCTTCCACTCCTGTGGGACCTGTTTGTCCTGAAGATCCACTTTTT
>NZ_WJID01000079.1:0-9251 GCF_010994055.1 Gracilibacillus thailandensis
GATACCGCGGATTATATACTTTCTTTCCTTGTAAAAAAACCGAGCTTTTTTGCTCGGTTTTTGCTAGGCAATATTAAGTATTTGTATGGACTTGCTCTGGATGTTGTGGAAAGATATCAATTACAGTTCCAGTGTAGGCATCTACATAAAATTCATATGGAACATATTCACTATCGATATGCTTGGTAATGCCACCGTGATATACTTCGTATTCAAGACCATTTTTTTGTAATGGCTCCGACTTCATATAGATCCACGAACCACTAACTTCGTACTTCTTTTGAAAATAATCTTTTACAGCTTTCAATGCTTTTTCTGGTTTTATCCGTTGTTTTTCACTCTGTTGTTGTCTCAGAAAATATCCTAGCATGAAAGCAAAGCCTGCAATAATAATCGTATTCTTCTTATTCATCGTTTCACTCCATCCATTTAATTAAGTTAAATGACGAAACATACATCTTCATCTTAAGGATAATAATAGAAAAAAAGCAAGTAAAAAGCTATGCAGGCTTAATTTTCTTTTAAATGTATAATGCTTTTCGTATAATAATTAATAATGATATAGTGTATGAAAGAAAGGATGACGATAAATGAATAACGAAACATTAGAGCTTTTTCGAACGTTGACAGAACTTCCGGGTGCTCCAGGTAATGAGCATGCAGTTAGAAAGTTTATGAAACAAGAGTTAACGAAATATGCTGATGACATCATTCAAGATAGGCTAGGTGGGGTTTTTGGTGTGAAAAAAGGCCAAGGTCCAAAAGTTCTTGTTGCAGGTCATATGGATGAAGTAGCGTTTATGGTGACACAGATAACAGATAACGGTATGATTCGCTTTCAGCCTTTAGGAGGCTGGTGGTCACAAGTGCTACTATCCCAACGAGTGGAAATACATACAGAAGATAAAAAGGTGATTGGAGTAGTTGGCTCCATTCCACCACACAATCTTACACAAGCTGAGCGTTCCAAGCCAATGCAACAGAAAAATATGCTAATTGATATTGGGGCAGATAATAAAGAAGACGCAGAGCAAATCGGGATAAAACCTGGTCAATCTATCATTCCTGTTTCAGAATTTACGCCAATGGCTAATGAGAAGAAAATTCTAGCGAAAGCTTGGGATAATCGTTATGGCTGTGGTTTAGCGATAGAATTGTTAAAGGAATTGCAAGGTGAAACTGTACCAAACCAACTCTTTGCTGGAGCTACTGTTCAAGAAGAAGTAGGTCTTCGTGGCGCTAAAGTTGCGGCCAATATGATTAAGCCGGATATTTTCTATGCATTAGATGCTTCACCTGCTAATGATATGTCAGGAGACGATAAAGAATTTGGTCAGCTAGGGAAAGGGGCACTCTTGCGAATTTTTGATCGATCAATGATCACACACCATGGAGTAAGAGACTTTGTTTTAGATACAGCAGAAAGTAACAATATTCCGTATCAATATTTTATTTCTCAAGGTGGAACAGACGCTGGCAGTGTTCATTTATCGAACCAGGGGGTTCCTTCAGCAGTTATTGGTATTTGCTCTCGCTATATTCATACACATGCATCCATTATTCACGTAGACGATTATCAAGCAGCCAAAGAATTGTTAATCAAACTGGTAAAACAAACAGACCAAAATGCCGTTGATGCAATTTTAGGTTAATGGGTGCCACTCATGAACATTGTAGTAGGATCGCATAATAAAGCAAAAGTAAATGCAGTAAGGCGTATATTCGCGGAAGCAGCTATTAAAAGTGCTGATGTTCCATCGGGAGTAAATGCGCAGCCGAAATCGGATATGGAGACAATGCAAGGGGCAATCAATAGAGCGAAAGCATGTAAGCAAATAGAAGAAGGTTGCTATGGTATCGGTCTCGAAGGCGGAATTATGCAAATGGATGATCATTTGTTTTTATGTAATTGGGGTGTTCTAGTAACACCACAAGATCATTTATATATGGCAAGTGGAGCAAGGATCCCTTTACCAGATAAAATTGCTCAGCCTTTATTAGATGGGCAAGAATTAGGAGATGTCATGAAAGAATGGACAAATATACATGATATTCGACATCATCAAGGTGCGATTGGCATTTTTACAGATTCACATGTGTCGCGTGAAGATATGTTTACACATGTAGTAAAGCTTCTGGCAGGACAAGCGCAATACCAACGCAACAGTAAATAAATGGCATGAATTTTCTCTTGTGAAATAACGAAAAAATAGTATGATAGTAAAAGGGGGAAAATAGGACTAAAATATCAGGAGGATTTATATGAAAATGGAGAAATCTGGTTTGGTAGTTGTTTGCTTATTAATTGTTTTTTTAATAGGAATGAGTTTATATACAATCAAACCAACTGAGGAAGTCTTATCAGAAGCTGTTGAAGTAGCAAAACAACAATTCCAACAAAGCGCAAAAGACCAAAATCAACAAGTAGATAACTTTTCTTTATATGTACCAGAAGGATTTGATGTAGAAGAACAAACCGCTAATAATTTGATACTGACGAAAGAAGAACAAAAATTCATCTTATTTTATAATGCGTTAGAGTCGCAAACGAGCAGGTTGAACTATGAAGCAGCAAAGGAAGAACTTGATCATGAGTGGTTAGTTTCCTTTGAGGACCAAAATCGTTTCGGTTATATTAATATAGTGGAAGAAGAAGAGCAATTTGAAGTACAATTAGGTGTTGGTGGTGTGAAAGTTACGACTATCAGTGCGAAAAGCGAACTAGAGCAAGATGTTAAAGATATGATGGATATCGCCAACTCTATAGCATATGAAGAGACAGGAGCATCGTAATATGAGAACTTTACAATCAGAACAAGAATTTGAACAGTTACAAAATGAAGAAAAAGTAATCTTTTTATTTTCAGCCGACTGGTGTCCGGACTGTCGAGTTATTGAGCCGATATTGCCTGAAATAGAAGAGAAATATCAGGACTATCTATTTGTATATGTTGATAGAGATCAATTTATTGATATTTGTGTGAACAATGATATTTTCGGCATTCCTAGCTTCTTAGCTTATGATCATGGAAAAGAATTAGACCGTTTTGTAAGTAAAAACAGAAAAACACAAGAAGAAATCGAAAATTTTATTGAAAAATTAGCATAAATCATTTGCAAAGAATCTATCTGAATGGATAGATTCTTTTTGCTGTGATCAACATAAATTGCGATAGTATATACTGCTTAAATTAGGGATAGGGCGGACATTTGTTCCGCTATTTGTGACAAAAGCGGCGATTTTGGCTTACCTGCGGACATCTATTCCGCTATTCATCGAAAAGAAAGCTGATTTACGGCTAAATTAAGCGAATAAGGGATTAAACGTCCGCCACTACCGAAAAACAAATGTTATTCTGGCAAATAAGGCACTAAATGTCCGGTTAGCACGGAGGCAAACTCATTGGTGTTCAATAGTTGAACGGGGGATTTCGCGTTTTTCGCCATGGGAAAGAAAGGATACTTGTTTTATAATGATTATTAGTGATTTCCATGTCCTATCTTGCACTTTCATAGGTATAATAACCCAATTTGTCAATGCATAAAGCGAATATCCCCCACTTTACCTCCCGTGGGAATCGTTTGGCCTGAAGATCCACTTTCTTATAGCAGATTGGTTATTTTTCATTTCTATAAAAAAGTGTTACAATACCATTTAGTGTTTTCTTCCGCAAAAGGAGGACGAAGATAATGAAAATGACTTCAATAAAAATGAAAAGAAAACTTGATGAATTATTCCAGCGTGATGACTGGCGAGTCTCGTTTAATCGAGATAAAGACGTCTATCGCGTTGAGTGGAAGGACACCAAACAAGGTGTTTCGATAAATATTCCTAATGTAATTGCAAAATATGAACGAAGAGGCGATGTAGCACTGGAGGAATTACAATTCCATGTGAGCGAGTCGCTCAAAATGATGCATGAGGAACACGAGCTTGAAGGGCAGGAAAAGCAAATCTATCCTGTTATTCGTGCTACATCATTCCCAAAGAAAACGAAGGCCGGTACACCTTTAGTTTATTCAGAACATACGGCAGAGACGAATATCTACTATGCCTTAGATTTAGGGACAACGTATCAGTTAATTGATGAAAAGATGTTAGCAGAACAAGGCTGGTCATATGAAAGGTTAAAAGAAATATCCTTGTTTAATATTCGTTCTTTATCTGTTTCACCGAAAAAAGATACGGTGGCAGACAATGATTTTTATTTTATTGCAACACAGGATGGATATGATGCTAGCCGTATATTAAATGAGGCTTTCTTAGAAGAAATGAAAGCTAATGCACTTGGAGAGGTAGTTGTAGCTGTCCCTCATCAAGACGTATTGATTGTAGCAGATATCAAAAATGAAACAGGCTATGACATTATTGCGCAAATGACGATGAAGTTCTTTGCTGAAGGACGAGTGCCGATTACTTCATTACCGTTCATCTATGAAGATAAGCATTTAGAACCAGTGTTCATCTTAGCAAAAAATAAACCAAAAGAATAAGAGAGGAATAAGAAGCGATGTTTGTTTACTATAATCAAAAAGGTATTGGAGATGTATTACTATTTCCCGTTAAAAATAGTGAGAAAGTAACATTTGAATCGTTTGGAGATGTTGTCAAAATCATCGATGAAACGACAAATGAACTTGTTGGATATAATATTTTCCATGCTTCGAACTATTTCACTGATTTATCAGAAGGCAAAATAAAATTATCGGAAGAACTGCTTGGAGAAATGAAAGAAGCATTTAAACAAAATAACCTGACAGATCCACTAGATTTAGATTTGTCGCCTAAATTTGTTGTCGGTTATGTCAGTGAGATCAAACCTCATGAAAATGCCGACAAACTACGTGTCTGTCAAGTTGATGTTGGCAATGATCAGTTACAAATCGTTTGTGGAGCACCGAATATAGACCAAGGGCAAAAAGTAGTTGTAGCAAAAGTAGGGGCTATTATGCCAAGCGGATTGGAAATTAAGCCGACTAAACTAAGAGGTGTAGACTCTCATGGTATGATATGTTCACAAAAAGAATTAGGTTTGCCGAACGCACCACAAGAAAAAGGAATCTATGTATTACCAGCTGATCAAGAAGTAGGTAATGAGTTTCAATTTTAGAACCTTTGTCTCCGGACAAGGGTTCTTTACATGTTATAACGTGATTTTTCAAAAAATATAACTATTACAAGGAGCCTTTTCATGATAAAATAGGGGAAGAGTTCTCGATTGTAGAATCGTACATAAATTAGGAAGAGAGCGTGAACGTACGATGTGGAAAAATATAAAAAAAAGATGGGAACACTTATTTGAAGAGAACGAGCCAGAATTAACGAGTGAAAAAAAACCTTTACAATATAAAACGATAGAAACGAAAATGGCATATAGGTATCCAAAAAGTCATACAACTGACACCATTTTAAAAAGAAAAACTGTACATAAAGATAATCATTCGTTAGATCAACATCAGGAAGAACATGCAGAGTACCAAGATAAACAACAGCCTTTTAGAGCACAGGACGTACCATCACCTGTACATGGTTTTCGAAGTCGTTCTAAACGTGTAATAGAGGCCGATCAATCGTTGTTGGATAACCATGACGAATCGATAACGGAAAAACAAACAGACACTTCAGAAAAAGAAAAGGTCGAGGATGAACCAATTGTAGAAGGTGAATCTCGATCAGCGTCAACTCCACCTGTTATCGAAGAGAAAAAGCAGCAAGACAATGAAATGAAATCTAGTAAAACAGTTGAGATATCGAAAGTAATGGAAACTAGGAAAAAAGATAAAAGTGAACGTAAAGCCAGTGTGAAACCGATAAATGTGATGATGACGCCTCGTGATAAATGGAAACACCATAATCAACGGAAGCAACCAACACAGCAAAATAAGGCTAATCATCACGCAACTAAAGGCGATACACAAATACAAAAATCAGTGCCTATTCACTTGCTCAATGATGTGGAGCAAACCGAGCAACAACATGATGGTTGGGTTAATGAACAAGCGGAAAAATTACAAACAACCTTACGTTACTTTAACATAAAAGCGAAAGTCGTTGATAAGACACAGGGGCCGTCTGTGACCCGCTTTGAAATTCAACCGGAACCAGGTGTGAAAGTAAGTAAGATTAAGAATTTAAGTGATGATATCAAATTGAATTTAGCTGCAAAGGATATTCGGATTGAAGCACCTATTCCTGGGAAAAACACCATTGGAATTGAAGTACCTAACTTGAATCCTGAGCCTGTCTTTTTGCAAAAGATGTTAGAGAGTAATACATTTCAAGAAAGCACATCACCGTTAACTGTTGGACTTGGCTCTGATATTGAAGGTCAATCGGTTGTTACAGACCTGAAGAAAATGCCGCACGGGCTTATCGCTGGTGCAACTGGCTCTGGTAAAAGTGTATGTATCAATACCATCTTAATTAGCTTGTTATATAAAGCGAATCATGAAGAAGTGAAATTTTTGTTAATTGATCCGAAAATGGTTGAATTAACACCTTATAATGATATCCCACACTTGGTAGCGCCTGTGATTACGGATGTAAAGGCAGCAACCTCTTCATTAAAATGGGCTGTTCAAGAAATGGAAGACAGATATGCCAAGTTTGTTGAAGAAGGTGCGAGGGATATCAATCGCTATAACGAGAAAATGAAACGACAAAATCGACCAGAAGATCACATGCCATATATTGTCATCGTGATTGATGAGTTAGCAGATTTAATGATGACCTCTCCACAAGATGTGGAAGATGCGATTTGTCGAATTGCCCAAAAGGCAAGAGCGTGTGGTATTCATTTGCTTATAGCTACACAAAGACCATCTGTAGATGTTATTACAGGTTTAATAAAAGCTAATATCCCTAGTAGAATTGCATTTAGTGTATCTTCACAAGTAGATTCCAGAACTATATTAGATACAAATGGTGCGGAGAAATTACTAGGTAAGGGTGATATGTTATTTGTCGAGAATGGATCTGGAGAAACTAAAAGGATACAAGGTGCTTTTGTATCTGATGATGAAATAGAGAGAATTACTAACTATGTCAAGCAGATTGCAAGCCCAAACTATTTATTTGAGCAAGAGCAACTAATCCAGCAAGTTTCCTCCAGTGAAGATACAGATGAACTCTATCAGGAAGCGGTTGAATTTGTGCTCGATTATAATGGAGCTAGTGCTTCCTTACTACAACGTCGATTTAAGATTGGATATAACCGTGCCGCAAGATTAATTGATATGATGGAGGATAACGGTATTATTTCTGGACAGAATGGAAGTAAACAACGAGAAATATTAGTATCTCGTCATGATGTCATGAATAATAATTAATTTGAAGTAAAAATGTTTATCAATAGTTCAAAATGATTAATGAACATTCAACAACGATTCCGTATATAATGGCAGAAAGTGAGACTTTCATCCAGTGAGACTTTTTATTTCCTCACAGATGGTCAGCGCCGTGATAGATACTTTTTAACGTAATAAATATGCATAAAGACTTGACACAAACCGAGATTTATTAGAAGATAATTTCTTGTGTTATATAAATTCTAAAAGATGATTAGAAAAATAATCATGATGAGACGAGTTAATTTTATCATTGATTTTGGAGGTTCTGTTTTATGAAAATTTACCATTTTATTGGTATTAAAGGGACAGGAATGAGCGCCCTGGCACAAATCCTTGCAGACTCTGGTGAACAAGTACAGGGTTCTGATATTGAAAAATATATATTTACACAAGATGCTTTAGAAGGTAAGAACATACCAATATTACCTTTTTCAGAAGATAATATTAAAGAAGGTTTAACCATTATTGCAGGAAATGCCTTTAAAGATGATCATGAGGAAATTAAAAAAGCAAAAGAATTAGGGCTTCCATTCTATCGCTATCACGAGTTCTTAGGTGAATGGATTAACCAATATACAAGTATTGCGGTTACAGGTGCACATGGAAAAACATCTACAACCGGCTTGCTTGCTCATGTTCTAGATCAAGCTTGTCCAATTTCCTATCTTATTGGAGACGGAACCGGAAAAGGTGCAGAAGACAGTGAGTATTATGTATTTGAAGCATGTGAATATCGACGTCATTTCTTAGCGTATAAGCCAGATTATGCGATTATGACAAATATTGATTTCGATCATCCGGACTATTTCAAGGATATTGACGATGTGTTTGATTCTTTTCAACAAATGGCTGATAACGTAAAGAAGGGTATTGTTGCTTGTGGGGATGATGAGTATCTACAGGCAATCCAAGCAAAAGTACCTGTGCTTTATTATGGTCTAAATGACACGAATGATTTTTGTGCAAAAAATATTCAAATAGATGAAGAAGGTACGACGTTTGATGTCTTTGTACGTAATAACTATTATGACACGTTCCAAATTAAAGCATATGGAAACCATAATATATTGAATGCGTTAGCTGTCATTACCATATGTCATTATGAAGGTTTCACAGCGTCTCAAATTAAAGAGATTGTATCATTTAAAGGGGTAAAAAGAAGATTTTCAGAGAAACAATTTGGAAATCAGATTTTAATTGATGATTATGCACACCATCCAAAAGAGGTAGATGCTACGATTGAAGCAGCTCGCAAAAAATATCCTGAAAAGGAAATTGTTGCGATATTTCAGCCTCATACCTATTCTAGAACGAAAACCTTTATGAATGAATTCAGTGAAGCTTTATCCCAAGCAGATGCTGTATACTTATGTGATATTTTCGGGTCTGCAAGAGAATCTCAAGCAAACTTATCGATTAATGATTTGAAACAGTTAATCGAGCAGAGTGAATTATTGGATTTAGACAATATTCATCTTTTAGAAAATCACCAAAATAGTGTGTTAGTCTTTATGGGTGCAGGAGATATTCAGAAATATCAGGAAGCATATGAAAAAAGGTTAAAATAAGAAGGATTCGACCATCTTTTGTCTATTTCATTAGAAAACGTATGAAAAAGAAGGGGGAATCCTTCTTTTTTTATAAGTAAATAAAGTATATAATCCGTGGTATCAACGCATTTGTAAGCAGAGTAGCCATTTTGAAATAGCATGTACAGGAAACCATCGCTGCGGCTGTCCACTTCCCTTTCCACGGGATTTTCGCCTAAGCTAACTTTGGTAAGCAAAGAGCGCTTACCAAAGTGGATCTTAGTCGAAAATCATCCCGTAGGAGTGGAAGTGGACGGCCTCCGCTATGAAACTGTTCTACAACATTTGTGACTGCTCACTTCTCGAGCTTTC
>NZ_WJID01000008.1:0-4329 GCF_010994055.1 Gracilibacillus thailandensis
CGGTTCTACAACGCTAGCATGAAGTAACACAGATACTTTTATACTTACGTATATCGGTCCATTGTAAAGAACGTCAACCTATTACTTATGACAAGAATTGTTGCACCTTCTCACAGCGGAGAATCTTCGGGAATAGCGCGAGTCAAAATCTACTTTGCAAAGTTAGTTGAGGTCATGCACGTGGAAAGCGAAGTAATTAGTCGAAGTGTTGTCAATATACATCAAACATTTCAACATAACTACTTGGGTTAACGCAGTCATTGCACTGATTTTATACTTTCTTGTCCGAGAACAAAAAAAGATCTCCTCATTATTTAGAGGAGACCTTTTTTAGATGCTATGATGTTTGAGTTCGTTTAAGAATTTGTTGTTTAATACTTTAATATATGTTCCTTTCATTCCTAATGATCTGGATTCGATAACACCAGCACTTTCTAATTTTCTTAGTGCATTTACAATAACAGAACGCGTAATGCCAACACGATCAGCTATTTTACTAGCTACTAGTAATCCCTCATTACCATCCAATTCTTCGAAAATATGCTCAATTGCCTCCAATTCACTGTATGACAATGAACTTATTGCCATTTGTACTACTGCTTTACTGCGGGCTTCTTCTTCTATTTCTTCTGTTTTTTCATGTAATATTTCCATTCCTACTACAGTTGCACCATACTCCGCCAGCACTAAATCGCCATCATCAAAACTATCCGATAAACGACTTAATATAAGCGTCCCAAGTCGCTCACCACCACCAATAATTGGTACAATGGTTGTTAAACCTTGGGCAAACAAATCACGATTTTCTACTGGAAAAGCGGTATATTCACTATCGATATCAATATTTGTGGTTGTCGTTGAGATATTAAATAAATTATCTGTATACGTTTCAGGAAACTGCCTTTCTTCCAGCATTTTTTTCATACGCTCGTTTTCAATCTGTTGATTAATCGCAAAACCTAATAATTTCCCTTTACGACTGACAATAAATATATTTGCTTCAATAACATCCCTCAACGTTTTCGACATATCTGAAAAATCAACTGATTTTCCTTTCGTTTTTTGAAGCATAGCATTAATTTCCCTTGTTTTTTCTAATAATTGCATATTTTTCACCATCCATATTATAAAATAAATTGACTTAAATCTTTGTTCGTTGCTATTGATTTTAATTTCTCATTCACATAGTTTTCTGTTATTTCAATATTTCCAATTCCAATTTCGGAAGCCTCATATGATAGTTCTTCCAATAATTTTTCTAAAATAGTGTGTAATCTTCTTGCCCCAATATTGTCCGTTTCCTGATTTACTTCATAAGCAATTTCCGCTAAGCGATTAATTGCTTCCTCTGTATATGAAATAGTTATCCCTTCTGTTTCCAACAATGCTTTATATTGCTTCAACAGTGCATTAGAAGGCTCGGAAAGAATTCGTTTGAAATCTGCTACTGTTAACTTTTCAAATTCTACACGTATCGGAAAACGTCCCTGTAACTCAGGAATAAGATCAGAAGGTTTTGCCATATGAAAAGCTCCAGCTGCAATAAATAACATATGGTCTGTCTTAACCGCACCATATTTGGTAACAACCTGAGAACCTTCTACAATCGGTAATATATCACGCTGTACTCCCTCTCGTGATACATTGGCAGATTGTTCTTGTTTAACAGCAATCTTATCCATTTCATCGATAAAAATAATACCCGTCTGCTCTGCCTTTTCGATTGCTTTTTGCGTGACATCATCCATATCAATTAACTTTTGTGCTTCCTGCTGAGTTAAAACTTTTCTTGCCTCTTTTACTGTTAAGCTTCGTTTCTTTTTCTTTTTAGGAAATAACTGTCCTAATGCATCTTGCATATTCATCCCCATTTGTTCCATACCAGAACCTTGTAACATATCAAACATATTTGATGCTTGTTCCTCTACTTCTATCGTTACCGTACGATCTTCTAATTCACCAAGGTCTAATAATTTTTTTGTTTGCTGTCTTTGCTGTTTAATATTTTCTTTTTCTTGTGAATCATTCGTATCTTCTGAATTGTTTTGTTGCTGATTCGGGTTCATGAAAATATCAAATGGATTTTTGGACGTAGTCGTTTTCTTCTTAGATGGAACCAAAATTTCTACTAGCCGTTTATTTGCTAGCTGTTCGGCTTTTTCTTTTACTTCTTCCATTGCATCTTCTTTCACCATTCGAACAGACATTTCAACAAGATCACGAATCATTGACTCCACATCACGACCGACATACCCCACTTCCGTATACTTAGTAGCTTCAATTTTAATAAACGGAGCGCCTACTAGTTTCGCTAACCTTCTGGCTACTTCTGTCTTACCGACACCAGTTGGACCTATCATTAATATATTTTTAGGAACAATCTCATTCTTTAGCTCTTCAGGCAATTGCATTCTTCGGTACCTATTTCTTAAGGCAACTGCCACTGCTTTTTTGGCATCTTGTTGTCCAATTATGTACTCATTTAATCTTTCAACGATTTGTTTTGGCGTTAAATTGATAGACACGAGCATCAGCCATCCTTTCTTATTCCAATTCTTCTAACACAAGCTGGTTATTTGTAAAAACACAAATTTCTCCTGCAATTTCAAGAGAGGCTTTTGCAATTTCTTTCGCTTCCATACCTGAAGCATGTTTTTTCAACGCTCTTCCTGCACTTAAAGCATAATGACCACCTGAGCCAATTGCAAGAATACCATCGTCAGGCTCTATTACTTCACCAGTGCCTGACACTAATAGTATTTCCTTTTTATTCATTACGATTAACATCGCTTCCAGTTTTCGTAAATATTTATCATTCCGCCAGTCTTTTGCTAGCTCAACAGCAGCTCTTGATAAATTGCCATCAAATGCTTCCAGTTTTGTTTCAAAACTTTCAAACAGAGTAAACGCATCTGCTACTGAGCCTGCGAAACCTGCTAAAACTTGATCTCGAAATAACCTTCTTACTTTTTTTGCTGTATGCTTCATCACCACTTGATTTCCAAATGTCACCTGCCCATCGCCACACATTGCAGACTTCCCATTGTGCTGGATAGCAAATATCGTGGTTGCATGAAATGACTCCATAATTGATTCCTCCTATCGCTTCGCTCTCGGATGAGCTGATTTATATACATTACTTAATCGATCTTTTGAAACATGTGTGTAAATTTGAGTGGATGATAAATGAGAATGTCCTAATAGCTCTTGCACCGCTCTTAAATCTGCCCCATTATCAAGCAAATGTGTGGCAAAGCTATGTCGTAATTTATGCGGATGAATATGTAATGTTATCGCTGCCTCTTCCACCAATTTATTGATAATTAACCTTATTCCTCTTGCTGTCAGCGGATTTCCTCTTGCATTTAGAAATAAAATATTTTGGGGGTGGCTTTTCTCTGTTACTAATGATGGTCGGCTTTCCTTGATATAAATTTGTAAAGCCTGGTTAGCATAATCCCCAAAAGGAACATATCTTTCCTTGTTACCTTTCCCTGTTACTAAGATGGTTTGAAGATCAAAATCGATTCTGTCTAATGTTAATTGAACACATTCACTAACACGAATCCCGGTACCGTATAAAACTTCCAATATTGCAATATTTCGTTTACCAAGCGTAGTACTTTGATTGATCGACTCCATTAGTATCTTCATTTCCTCTTGGTAGACAAATTCAGGGATGGTATGAGCTGCTTTGGGTAAATGTAAATGAACAAAGGGATTCTCTAATACAATTTGCTCTCTCAGCAAAAACTTATAAAACGACCTTAACGTGGAAATACGGCGGTTAATCGATCTCTTAGATAACCCCTTATCATATAGAGTAGTTAAATATGTGCGAATCATACTATAATCTACATCCTCTAATGACGAAATATTTTCAGCAGTCAAAAAATCAAAAAAATCAGCTATATCTTTTTCATACGCTTCAATCGTCAGTTTGGATGCATTTTTTTCGATTTGTAAGTAATCTAAATAAGCTAGCCAATTTTTAAAAAAGTTCATAAGTCACCTCTAAATGCGTTAAAATATTAACACAATAGATTCAAGTCTGCAATTAAATTTGCAAAATTGTCACTACTTTCTCCATCATTACATTGATTCCCTTTTATTAGATGCTTTAAACCAATACAAATGAAGCCTTTTAGTTATAAATAACACTATATTATTTTTATCGTAACATTCTTAGAACTTTTTAAAAAAGGATAAGAAATTAGATTAAGAAAAACCGGCAAACCCCGCCGGTCCTGTCCAAAGTAGTCATTTTGACATGAATAATAGGAGTAACAACCGCTGCGGCTTGCCCACTTCGCTCGTATGATATAGGTA
>NZ_WJID01000080.1:0-16043 GCF_010994055.1 Gracilibacillus thailandensis
ACGTAGTCGTCTACTTCGACTCCTGTGGGATCAGCGTGATCTGAAGATCCACTTTTGTAAAGCGATCTTCTTTACAAAAGTTAGCTGAAGACACGTCCCACGGAAAGCGAAGTGGGCAAGCCGCAGCGATGGTTATGCGATTGATAAATTTCACAATGGCCACTAAAACAACCGCAAATCCACTTAGCATGTAGGAATAAGGACTGAGTGGGTTTTGCTCGAATTATCTTATTTAAACTTGACTTTTCCAACCATTGTTTTCCTTATTACGTGCAATTTAATATTATCTTGTTTAGAATAGCAAATAAAGGGTATACCATAATTATTAGGTTGATTAGTAATACATAACGAAGGAGTGAAGGTTCGGATGGAAATTCTCTTATACCTTGCAGCTATTATCGCAGCAGTTGCTTTTGCCATTTTAGTCATCTACTTAGTAAAAGTCCTAAAAGAAACTAGACGAACTATGTCACATGTGGCAGATACACTAGAAGGTTTAGAAAAACAAATGGAGGGTATTACAGTAGAGACAACGGCTTTATTAAACAAAACAAATAAATTAGCCGAGGATATCAATGAAAAAACAACAAAACTAAACACATTAGTAGATGGTGTTAAAAATATTGGGGATAGTGTCAAGGACTTTACCCAATCCATTCGTAACGTATCACAATCTGTAAATCGTATTGCAGATGATAACAAGGAAACAACGGCAGAAGCTATTAAGTGGAGCACGGTTGTAATGGAATTGTTTAAAAGAAATAGAAATAAATAATATCATATAGGAGGAATGAGAAATGACGAATCAAAATCAAAATCAGAAAGAAGAAAACCAGAACATTAACAGCAAAGACTTTTTAATAGGCTCATTAATTGGTGGTATTGTTGGGGCATCATTAGCTTTAATTTTTGCTCCAAAGTCAGGTAGAGAATTAAGAAGTGATCTTAACCAAGGAGCACACTACGTAAAAGATCGCGCTAATGAATGGAAAGATGTCGCTTATGAAAAAGGAAGTGAATGGAGAGACTATGCTAAAGAACAGTCTCAACAACTAGGTCAGACGGTTTCAGAGAGATCGCAGGATCTAACTAGTAAGTTGAAGGAAACAAAAAATACAATCCAAGAGAAAATATCTAAAGATGAAGATCCGGAAAAAGCTGCTGAAGAAGTAGCACAAGCGATTGAAGAAGCAGCAAAGGCTGTAGAAGAAGAAAACGATACAAACCGTTCATAAACCATAAAAGATTGTATAAAGAGTTGTTTCAAAACGACAAACCCGTTTCAGTATTATCATGAAACGGGTTTAAATTTGAGACAAGCTGAGAGGATTTACTTTCCTATTCTCAGATTATCAATAAGGATGTGGTAGAAATGGAAATAAAAAATATCGATTCGGTTGAACAATTTAAACAAATTGTAGAAGAGAATCAGGAATTTGTTTTGTTGAAGCATAGTTTAACTTGTCCGATCAGCACATCAGCCAATCAAAAATATGAAAAGTATAGTGAAACGTCTGATTGTCCTTTATTTAGATTACATGTTCAGCATGCAAGAGAACTATCTAATTATATTGCTGATACGTATCAAATAAAGCATGAATCACCACAAGTGATAAAAATAGCAGATGGAGAACCTACTTGGAATACCAGTCATTCCGATATTACCGTAAGCAGCTTAGAAAGTAATTGTTAAGAAATGAGAGTCGCACAAATTAGATTTGGCGACTCTCTATATTTATATCAATCGTATCATTAGGTTGTAACTCTTCAAAGAATGTTGCAGGCTCTCCGTTTCGTTTTAATTCGACCCTTCCTTTTGCCTGTGTTAAATCTAGTGAAATAAACCGGAAGATATCCTGGAAAATAAATGGATCTGCTTTTTGCTCAATGATTTGCAGTTTATCTTGATCCTCTATAAAATCTCCCAAAGATAGTACTTCACCGCGCCGATAAACTTTAACTAACTCTTTTGTAAGAGTCAGACGCTTTTTATTGTAGGTAATCGTCATCTCAGTCTGATAGTGAATCTCTAGTTTCTCTAAAAGTTCTTGTAACGTAGGAGTATCTGCTAAATATGTCACCACTTTGTCACCATTTTTAAGAGGGTGATTTATATTAGCTGGTTTTCCATTGTGCAGCAATGTTTGACTGTAATCTTCTAAGACTTTTTTGTTATCATCAATCCATATTGTAAATGGTGTGTTGACATGTTCTACAATTTGAAAATGATGTAAGAAGTCTTGTAACGTAATTTGCTGATTGTATTCGATTTTATCTCCATCTTTTAATAGATAGCTAGATTTAACACTTCTATTATTCACGAGAATTTTAGGTTTCATATGGAAAGCTTCTTGATTGTAATAGACTGTTATCGAAGAAGTTTCCCCAATCAATTCTTCTATACTCATTTCTGCAGGTGCTCCGTCCTGCCCCTTCTCAATAACTAATACATCACCATTATGAACAATATCATCTACGTTAGATTCGTTACCATTCAATAAAATCTTTGGTGTTGTTCCGAATCCACCTGGTAACGTGACTGGTTTACCATTGTATTCAACCATAGCTGCCATTCCTGGTCTACCATACAGTTTTTTGATATTAATTCCTGCAGCCAGAAGGCAATCTGCAACTGCTAAGTCTTTCATCTCGAATAACCGAATGACTTGCTCGTTAACAGTCACACTTATATAATGTACCGGGTTTTGTTTGGCTGCAATAGCAATACCGATAGGGGTGATAAATTCAGGACCAATCGGCAGCCCTTCATCTTTTGATAATAGTTGAATAGCATCTACACCTCTAATCGCTACTCGGTTAGTTGGGAGTTTTAATTTGATCGCAAGTCTTTTTGCTAACTCAGGTGTTTGACTGCCACCACCAACTAACATGACCGCTTTAGGCGCTTTACCGTTCAAAGCAATTATCTCTTCTGAAATCGAGTTTGCCAGGGTGTCTACTGCAGGTGAAATATGTTCGATTAATTCTTCATAATTTACTTCTTGTTCAAATCCAAGAATATCAGAAACAATAGCTTTTTTATGTAATGTGATTTCTTTTTTGAAATCTTCAGCTTGATTAAAATCTAATAAGTAATGATCACTTATTGCCTCTGTAATCTCATCTCCCGCTTTCGGGACCATACCGTATGCTGTGACCGTTCCTTCAGATGTTAGTGCAATATCACTCGTGCCTGCACCAATATCCACTAACGCAACGTTTAACCGTCTCATAGAAGGTGGTATTAACACGTGGATTGCGGCAATCGGTTCTAACGTTAACGCTTCTAATTGTAACGCTGAACGATTTAGAGCAGAAAGTAATGATTCTACAACCACTTTCGGTAAGAAAGTTGCAATTATTTCTACTTCTGCTGTTTCACCTTGTTGATCAATTAATGAACCGATTTCTTCCCCATCTAATGAATACTGAATGACAGAGTAACCAACACAATAGTAATGATGACTCGCATCTTCCTCACCTGTTGCTAATTCATATTGTGCTTTTTGCACAGCCTCTAATTCTAAGAATAGAATATCTTCTTCACTCATTAATGGTTGTTTCCTGATTTCTTTCGTTGTTTGAACCCGTTTTGTTTTTAAAGCACGTCCAGCAGCAGCTACACAAACTTTTTCTAACACAGTATTATGCTTTTCTTCTAAATGAATTTTGACTTGTTGTATCACTTTTGCTACAGAGACTATATCATGTATTTGGCCGTCTAACATGGAGCGTTCATCATGTTCTACCATATGATAGTCAATTAATTGATATTGATCATTTTTCTTTTCCATTAACAGACCTACAACAGACCTGGTACCGATATCTAGTGCGAACATTTGCTCATTCATAACTGTTTTTTCCTTCCTATTGTGAAAAAATTATAAATATTCTATAAAATATTTCTTCTAACTGGTGACAAGTCGCCATATTTTAGCTATAATTATCCGTAATTCTATAAAAAGTATAACATTTTTTCAGGAATTTAAAATAGGAGTAGGGGGATTTATAATGAGTAATGAACAATTGGATCAGCTTCGTGAAAAACTTGACCAAGTTAACTTAGAGATACTAGAGTTAATTAATAAACGTGCTGAATTAGTAAAAGAAACTGGTCAAGTAAAAGAAAAGCAAGGTGCTAATCGTAGTTATGATCCAGTTCGTGAACGCGATATGCTCAATTTAATTACAAAGCATAATAATGGTCCATTTGAAAATTCTACGATTGTTCACTTATTCAAAGAAATTTTTAAAGCTGGCCTTGAATTACAAGAAGATGACCATAGTAAAGCATTACTAGTATCTCGTAAGAAAAAACCTGAAGATACTGTAATTGATATAAATGGTGATAAATTCGGTGATGGTAATCAACACTTTATTTTTGGTCCTTGTGCGGTGGAAAGCTATGAGCAAGTTTCTGAAGTTGCTTCTGCTATTAAGAAAGAAGGATTGAAATTAATTCGTGGCGGTGCGTTTAAACCGAGAACATCACCATATGATTTCCAAGGTTTAGGCTTTGAAGGACTTGAAATATTGAAAAAAGTCTCTGAAGAGTATGGATTAGCAGTTGTTAGTGAAATTGTCAATCCTGCACATATTGAAGAGGCAGTTAATTATATAGATGTGATACAAATTGGCGCACGTAATATGCAAAACTTTGAACTATTAAAAGCTGCAGGTGAAACGAATAAACCAGTTCTGTTAAAACGTGGTATGTCAGCTACTATTTCTGATTTTATCAATGCAGCTGAATACATTAATTCTAAAGGTAACGGACAAATCATTCTCTGTGAACGTGGAATTCGAACTTACGAGAAAGCAACTCGTAACACGCTAGATATAACAGCTGTTCCAATCTTAAAACAAGAAACACACTTACCTGTTATGGTTGACGTAACGCATTCGACTGGTAGAAGAGATCTATTATTACCAGCTGCAAAAGCAGCATTAGCAATTGGAGCGGATGGAGTCATGGCAGAAGTACATCCAGATCCTGCAGTAGCACTATCTGACGCAGCACAACAAATGGACATCCCAACATTCCACAATTTCATGAATGAATTATTAAATAAATAATGAAAAAACTCCTGTTAATTAATAGCAGGAGTTTTTATTATTTCCCCAGTACCAGAGTATTTTGTCATCCAAATGTTTATTTTGAAATATTCGATGTATATTTGCAAGGCTCAGACTAATTACTTTCCACTGGCACGGCCTCAACTAATTATGCTAATTGGAATTCGATTGCTTTAGTATTAATTATGAAATACGTGAACAGCATAATCACCGCTTCGGCTGCCCACTTTCCTTTCCGTGGGGTTTGTCCTTAAGCTAACTTTTTCGAGCAAAACCCGCTCGAAAAAGTGGATCTTCAGGTCAAACCATTCCCATAGGAGTGAAAGTGGGCGGCCTTTGCTAAGGTCTGCTCTACAATTCTAGCATGAAGTAACACAGCGATTTGTTAGTAGTAAATGCAAGTGATTTTACGTGGCTGTTTATCCATAATATGGTATCTTTATGAAGGATTTTAACCGAGTGTACGCGAGTATAATGAAAATTTTTCATAAAATAATTGTTTTGATGTTAATTTTTGTGCAAAATTTGTTATAATATGAATGATATACATAAATAATGTAGATATCGTTTATTTTTTGCAGAAATACTCTTTGTAGCGTATGATGAGAGAAATATACCGTTAATTAGAATATTGGAGGTTATAATAATGAACGTAACAATTTATGACGTAGCGAGAGAAGCTAACGTCTCCATGGCTACTGTATCACGTGTGGTGAATGGAAATCCGAACGTGAAGCCAGCAACAAGAAAGAAAGTTTTAAATACAATTGAAAGGCTAGGCTATCGCCCGAATGCTGTTGCACGAGGTCTGGCAAGTAAAAAAACAACGACAGTAGGGGTTATTATCCCTGATATTTCAAGTATCTTCTTCTCAGAATTAGCGAGAGGTATTGATGATATTGCTACGATGTATAAATATAATATTATTCTAAGTAATTCAGATCAAAATAAGGATAAAGAGTTGCGCCTAATTAACACCATGTTTGAAAAGCAAGTAGATGGTTTAGTTTATATGGGCGCTACTATTACTGAAGAGCATGTACAGCAATTAAAAACATCACCTGTACCTGTCGCATTAGCTGCTACTATTGATTCAAGTGAGACGATTCCATCCGTTAATATTGATTATGAACAAGCGGCTTATGAAGCAACTTCTCTTCTTATTGAAAATGGAACCAAACATCCAATTTATGTTAGTGGGGAAGAAGATTCTGCCGTCAATGAAAAGAAATATGCTGGGTACGTAAAAGCAGTTAAAGAATCAAATAAAGAAGTAAATGAAGATTATATCATTACCGCAGATTTCTCTTATGAATCAGGTATAGAAGCTGCTAACCAGATCATTAACATTAAAGATTATCCAAAGGCTATTTTCGTAGCAACAGATGAAATGGCATTAGGTGTTATCCATGGTCTGCAAGATAACGGAGTAAATGTCCCTGAGGATGTTGAAGTAGTTGGTTTCGATAATACAAGATTAGCGACAATGGTACGCCCAACACTCTCAACAGTTGTACAACCTATGTATGACATTGGTGCAGTAGCAATGCGTTTATTGACTAAATTTATGAATAAAGAAAATGTGGAAGAACAAAATGTTGTATTGCCACATCAAATTGTGAAAAGAAACTCAACAAAATAAAATAAATGCCGATATTAATGCTAGGGTGATTCCATGACACCCTGGCATTATTAATTTTTAAGAGGTTTTTCAAAAAGTCATCGAATGATAAGCTGCGAATCTCTACGTTTGCTGTTTCTAATTTGGAAACTTTTTGAACAGATACTTTAAGAGTTTTTTACTGGGGAGAGAATACGAATGAACAAAAGAGATTTTTTGACTCCAATCGGTATTACCATTGGTTTTCTGATGATTATGTTTGGTATTGTTAGTAGTGGTGGTATGGGAGGATTTGTTGGGTTTATACAAGGGTCCTCAGTTTTAATCGTACTTGGTGGCCTAGTAGCTGCACTACTCGTAAATTTTAATATCAAACAAATCAAAACAACGAAAAATGTGATCCAAGAAGTTTTTAAGCAAAATGAACATAATTTGGCTGAGCTGATTGAATTATTTGAGCGATTATCTGAACGTGCTAGAAGAGAAGGGCTATTGGCACTGGAAAACGAATTAGAAGAAGTCGATGATCCATATATTAAAAAAGGAGTATTGCTAGCCATTGATGGAATTGAGCCTGAGGTGATTAATGATATTATGAATGCAGAAATAGATGCAATGGAAGATCGTCATTACCGTGGCCGTCTAATCATTGAAAAGGCTGGTGAATATGCCCCAGCTTGGGGGATGGTCGGTACATTAATTGGTCTAATTCTTATGCTGCAGAATTTAGAAGATCCTACCACACTTGGCCCTAGTATGGCTGTAGCATTACTAACCACTTTCTATGGAACTGTTTTGGCGAACCTAGTATTTACTCCAATGGCTGGTAAATTAGAAACGAAGACAAATGAAGAAGTCTTTATTAAACAAGTTATTATAGAAGGAGTAATTGGTGTACAATCTGGACAAAACCCACGTATTCTAAAAGAAAAACTAAGCGCATTTTTATCCAATAAAGAAAAGAATAAGAAAGAAGAGTTAGAAGAGGAGAATTTCACGGAGGAATCCTTTAATGAAGCGTAGAAACAAACGTCCAGAGAATAAAGGTGCACCAAAATGGATGGTAACATATTCTGATATGGTAACATTAATTTTAGTATTTTTTGTCCTCTTATTTTCCATGTCACAAATTGATGCAGAAAAGTTTAGAGCAATTGCGGAGGCATTTAGAAGTGAAACAATATTTGAAGCAATGCCATCGATTATTGAAGAGCAACATCCAACTGAAAATGTGGAAGTCTTAAAAGAAGAAGAGAATGATGATAAGTCTGAGGACACCATTCCAGGTGAAGATCAAGGAGCAGAAGAACAAACTGAACCTGAATTGAATACAGTCGATGGTATACCAGATCAAGATGAGTTAGATGAGTTATTAGCTGAAGTGGAATCATACTTAAATGAAAATGATCTAAATGATGTTATTTCTGCTACTAGAACGGATCAAGGTGTTGTACTGGTATTGCAGGAAAGTGTCCTATTTGAAACAGGAGAAGCAGTAGTTCTCGATCCAGCAAAGCCTTTTTTGAATAAAGTTAGTACGTTACTGGCTAACATTCCTAATGAAGTAAGAGTAGAGGGGCATACAGATAATCGGCCCATATCAAGCTATCGATATCCATCAAATTGGGAGTTATCAGGTGCTCGAGCTAGCAGTGTTATTCGTTTTCTCTTAGATTCCAATGATTTTAATGAATCTAGATTTATTGCTGCTGGCTTTGGAGATACAAGACCGGTAGCCTCAAATGATAGTTCCGAAGGATGGAGCGCCAATCGTAGAGTAGAAATAGTAATACTCGATTCGACGGAAGAATCTTAAGGATGACGACTGAGTCATCCTTTTTACGTTGTAAGGAAAGTATAAATTTTGCGCAGATGTCTACGCAAGTGCCCTGAAACTAGGCGACTTCACGAATTGCCCTACGATAAGTCATCATCGGTTCGTAAACTCACCTTGATTCCTTTATCTCAGTTAATTCTGAAGTCGCTACCTTTCTAATCGGGCGCTGTGCGCTTTTCTTATTATAAAGTTTAAAAGACAGGTGCTAATGATGACTCAATCAGATATTTTACCTTGTTTGTTATCAATGAATTTTAGAACTTGTTGATACATCCTTCGATTATTTTCTTCGATCTCTTTACGTCTTGGAATTTCTCGATAATCTTGTAAACTATCGTGCCATGTATCAGGTAAAGGAACAGGTGAGTATGGCTGCCATTTTTCTAACCAATGCTGCGGAATCCTCCCTTTAAATGTTTCGTTTGTATTCATTACTTGCCATAATTGTGACCAAGCACGTGGAACTACTCTCCAAATATCATAACCACCACCGCCTAACGCCACCCATTTCCCATCGCAATATTGATGGGCAAGTTGATGAATGACCTTAGGTATTTCCTCGAATAGGTGAAGGGTACTATGTAAATGAGTAAGGGGATCAAGGTAATGAGCATCAACACCATGTTGGCTGACAATAATATCTGGTTGAAAGTACGCAGTGATTTCCTGGATAGAAGTATGAAATACTTCGAGAAAAGAGTCGTCTTCTGTAAAAGCATCCAAGGGAAAGTTAAAAGAATAACCAAATCCGTCTTTTATACCTCGTTCACTTGTTTTCCCTGTGCCTGGATATAAATAACGACCAGTTTCATGAAAAGATACCGTACAAACATGAGCATCCTGATAAAAGCAATGCTGTACCCCGTCCCCGTGATGCGCGTCTGTATCAATGTATAACACTTTAACATCATAGTGCTTCCTTAAATGGTTTATAGCAATAGCTATATCATTAAAGATACAAAAACCAGAAGCACGGTTTGGAAATCCATGATGCAGTCCACCGCCAAGACTTAATGCATGGGATACCTTACCTGTCATCACTTGTTCTGCTGCCTCAACCGATCCGTTTACCGAAACCAAAGATGCCTCAAACATGCCTAAAAAACTAGGGGTATCATGTGTTCCTAGCCCATAACTTCCATCGGATATAGGATGTTTTTTACTCGCTTTCTTTACTGCCTGAATGTAATCGGCGTTGTGAATAGAATATAAGATCTCTTCATCTAGTTGGACCGGTGCAACGATTTGATCCTTTGTTAATCCCTTGCTTATTTCTAGTAGTTCTTTCGTTAATAGTACTCTTTTCTGATTAAAAGGATGTTCTTCATGGAAGGAGTAATCTAGGAAATCATCTGTGTAAATAAAGGCGGTGTTCTCAGATTTCATCTTGATCCTCCCTGTATGGATAGAGTATTTGATATTCAGTTTGCTGAAAATCGTTCACAACCGGCATTGGATTCATCGTTTGGATGCGAAAAACGAGCACTTTATATTCTGGTTCAATAGGATCTGGATAGCTGTAAACGGATACAATTTTAATGTTTCTATTGGTGAAATATTGACACACATCTGATAGAACGCCTATACGGTCGGGGACTTTGATTTCAAGCTGTGTACTTGGTGAATGAGTGCCAGTTAGTTGTATAAATGCGTATAACATATCTTTTTCCGTAATCATGCCAACTAGTTGATGGTTTTTAACTACCGGGAGGCACGCAAATTCCCTCTGATAGAAAATAGTAGCAACTTCTTCAAAAAATTCATAGGGATGAGTAGTAACAACAGGTTTAGACATAATATCTTGAATCGATCTTGATAGTACTTCTTTGTTTATTTCATCATCTAAAATTGAAGGACTGGCATCACGTACATCTCGATCCGATACAATACCTAGGACACGCTTTTCTTGGTTGATAACAGGAATATGACGGATATTGTGTTGTTGTAATAACTGTAAGGCATCTGACACCGTAGCATCAGGAGATAAAGTAACTATTTCCTTTTTCATAATATCTTTTACTAACATTTGCCCACTCCTTAGCTAAGAAATCTTAGTTTTTTAAACAATCCTTGGTCTTCTTGAGAGACATTCTTTCCAATTCGAACCATTAAACAATTGGCGGGATGGGCCATTATTTCGGGTTCGTTTGTAGGTGCAGGATACAGATCGCCAGCTTTCATCATTTTTTCCATAATCTTTCGATAGTCCCAGACACTTAATTCTGAATAGTTTAAATCCCAATGCCAATAGTACTCGGTTGAAATAATAATATAGTTTTCCATATTTTCATCTTTCATAGAGGTTTCGATTAAACGGGAACCGAGTTTGTTTCCGCGATAGGCAGGAGCAATTTCAATAGCCCCTAATTCTAATAGATTATCTTTTGGATATTGCGACCATCGTTCAATAGGATCTGGATGCAAGTATGTTACATAGCCAATAATTTGCTGATTCACCGTTGCTATCAAGATTCTACCTTCTGGTAAGTCAGCTATTTCCTTCAATGCTTCTAGCTGCTCATTAGCAGGTCGAAAAGCAGTTAATGCTTCGTGCATGGTTAATCGTGAAAGTTTTTTAGACGATACAGGTCCCTCTATCAAAATACTTGAACGATCAGATTCAATTTTTAACGACTGGTAAAGTTTATCGTGTATCACAAGTTCTATCACCCCAAGTTAATTTCCATTTATATCATTATAACGTAGAATGAATGGAGTGAACAGTACAGAAAAGAACTCTTATCCATGCTTGGATAAGAGTCTTTTAATCCCTATTTATTCATTACTGCTGTTTTCTGATTCCTGATCAGTTTCAGGTTTGGGTTCAGGTTCGGGTGCAGGATCTGGTTCAGAATTGTTAGCGGAATTCTCATTATTGTTATTATTAGAGTTATTGTTATTAGTATTGTTGTTCTTTTGATTGTTTTTGGGTTTATCATCTTTTTTATTTTTTTCGTCATCTTTTTCTTCTGGTTTTGAGAAATCTCCTTTTTCTACTACGTTACTCGGCTTCGACTCTTGTCCAAAATAATCAACTGCCTTAACATGGTAGACTGCATCACTTCCAGGAACGGAGAATGATGTATCAGCGGTAGAGCCAACCCGCTGAAAATCATTAGAATCAGGATCACTTGCTCGGTAGATGCGATACCCAACCACATCAGAGCTCTTCGATTTATTCCAGTTCAGTTTTTGCCCATTTAGCTTTAAGGAAGTAGGGGCACTTGGTGCATTTCCGTCATTTTTGACCTCATTGTCATCACTTGGATATTTAATTTTTTCCCATGCACCGCCCTTACCTGCTGTCAGTTGTTTAATATTTGCTAGTTTATTATAGCCCATATCCTTTAACCATTCAGGGTTAAAGCTTACACCATCTCCATCAGAAAACTCATCTGGTGTATTTTCACCTGCCAGTACTACGTCGCCATCAATTGTAGCGTAGTTTTCCTTAATAAGACTATAATCTTCTTTAGAAGGAAGATAATTAGCATTATAAATATCTGATTGCACTAATCCCAGCTCACTGCACTCATCTGATGGTAACAGACCTGAAACAGCACAATATGATCTAGAAACAATACCACCAGGTCGCTCAAATTTTTCCGATGGTGCCATTAATTCAGGACGAATTTCAGTGGCTGCATTAACTAGTTGTGCCCAGAATGTGTTATTTCGGGTACTATAACCGTCTCTGTCTAATTTTTGATTATTGTCATAACCCATCCAACTACTCAACGTTACATTAGGATTAGTAGCCACAAACCAAGTATCTCTATAATCACTAGCTGTACCTGTTTTTCCAGCCCAATCGACATTTTTGTTGGCAAGGTTGGCTCTCGCAGCAGTACCGGTACCACGCGTGAGTACATCGCGCATCATATCAATCATCAAATAGCTCGTTTGTGGACTAAATACTTCCACTGGTTCGGATTCATGTTGATAAATAACTTCGCCATCTTTGGTTTCGATTTTTTCAATCATATATCCTTCGACAAACTCACCTAAGTTACCAAAGGTTGCATAAGCATTCGTATTTTCTTCAACTGTAATATTCTGAGAACCTAATACAGTTGCTAGATAGCCACCAGCTTCCTCTGGTATACGGGTTAAGCCCATTTTCCATAAAAAGTTTCTTGATAAGTCAGGGCCTTTGATTTGGTTAAAAACAGCAACAGCTGTAGCGTTATGTGATCGATATAGTGCTTCCCTGACTGGTGTTAAACCGTAAAACCGTTGAGAATAGTTACTTGGCGTATAATTACCAGGATAAGTTTTTTGTACATCTGCAATGACTGAACCAGGCTGTACGACCCCCAATTCCATGGCTGGTCCATACCCAGCAAGAGGTTTCATCGTACTCCCCGGTTGTCGTGGAACGTCTGTTGCATGATTATATTCTGATATTTCGAAGTCACGACCTCCGACAAAACTTAATATTTTCCCTGTACTATTTTCAATTAATACACTGCCAACTTGAACAGGTTGTTTTAACTGGACCATTTTACCAGTATCTGGGTCTTCAATCATAATCGGTTCTTTAGTTTTTTCATTTCTAGCTAACTTATCTCTTCCATAATTATTATATTCTCGAGCAACTTTTTGAAATACATCATATATTTCTTTATCAATGGTAGAGTGTATTTTATAACCATTTTTACCAATTTCCCGATTTGCTTTAATCTGATATTCTTCTAGTAAAATTTCACTGGATTCTAAATCTTCTTTCGTATAACCATCTTGTTCCGCAAGAACTTCAACTAAAATATCTACTGCTCTATCTTGCAGTTCACGCATTAAATAGGGATATTTTTCCATAACGGAATCTTCTGGCTCTTTAAAGTCAGCTACAATATCATATTCTAACGCATTTTGATATTCCTCATCATTAATGTATCCTGCTTCTAACATTCTGCTTAAAACAGATCGCATCCGATTTAGCCCAGGCTCGAGACCAGCCTCATCTTTTAATCCACCACCGTTTAAGAATGGGGTGTAATAAGATGGACTTTGAGGTAGGCCAGCAATGAATGCTGCTTGTGGAAGGTTTAAATCTTCAGCATTGACACCGAAAATACCATCCGCAGCAGTTTGGATACCTGCTATGTTTTGACCAGAAGAGTTTCGTCCAAATGGTACAATGTTTAAATATGCTTCTAATATATCATCTTTCTCAAAGAAGCGTTCTAATCGTATCGCCAAGAGCATTTCTTTTGCCTTTCGCTCAAAAGAGACTTCGTTTGTTAAGATTTGATTTTTGACAATTTGTTGCGTTAATGTACTTCCACCAGACTTGGTAGAGGAGTTGGTAACCTCTTGGAATATCGCTCGAAAAATCGCTTTCGGAACAATCCCATTATGTGTTTCAAAATATTCATCTTCAGTAGCGATAACAGCATTTTGTGCATATTCACTTACATTTTCAAGGGATGTTTCATCTCGTAATAATTCAGTGCTAACATCTGACAGGAATTCATTATTGGCGAAATATAATTCAGATGTTTCTTCATAGTTATAAATAGCACTTGCCATTTGTTCTTCCGTTTGGATTTCTTCGTCATCAACTAAGGATGCAAAATAACCTGCACCAAGTCCGGCAACGAAAAATCCACCAACAATACCAATCGTAATAAAGAATAATACAATATTCCAAATGATATGATAGCTAATTCTAGTAGATTTTTGAATAATTTTTTTATTCCAAATTTCTTTCATAGACTGCCACATATTATGAAAAAAATCTTTTATGTTCATTCGATACCCTCCTAAATAATCCACTACATATTATAGCACAACAGTCAATCAGTTTTGTTATAAAATTACCAAAAAAATATTGCATTTTTATTACGAATATGCTAATAATGATATAACAATTAAACATCTATAATTACTATGAAGGATTGAAGTAGTGGAAGGTTCCCTTTTATAGAGAGCTGACGGTTGGTGCAAGTCAGTAAATACCCTTACCATGAATTACGTTCCGGAGTATCTTCATGATGAATGAAGACGGTGTGGTCTACATCGTTATTTCCTTAAGTGGCAGTTCATTTGAATTGCAACAAGGGTGGTACCGCGAATATCTCGTCCCTTATATGAGGGAGGAGTTTTTTTATTGCAAAAATTTAAAAGGAGTGTTGGTTTACATGCATATTTTAGACGAATTGGAAAAAAGAGACCTGATACAACAGACAACTGACGATGACGGTTTAAGAAAACATTTAGATAACAATATTGTTACCTTATACTGTGGCTTTGATCCGACAGCTGACAGCTTACATATTGGACACCTGTTACCAGTTTTAATGTTGAAAAGGTTCCAAAAAGCTGGTCATCGTCCAATTGCTCTAATTGGTGGTGGAACAGGCTTAATAGGTGATCCAAGTGGCCGTTCTACAGAAAGATCCTTAAATAGTCCAGAAGTAGTAAAAGGATTTAGTGAAAAAATTAAAGAACAGCTGGCAAGCATCTTAAATTTCGATCAAGGAGAAAATAGTGCTGTAGCTCGTAACAATCACGAATGGCTAGCGAGTTTGACCTTCATTGAATTTTTGCGTGACATCGGTAAACACTTCAGTATCAATTATATGCTGGCTAAAGATTCTGTAGAATCCAGATTGGAAGGTGGCCTTTCCTTTACAGAGTTTAGTTACATGATGCTGCAATCGTTCGACTTTCTGAATCTGTACGAAAAAGAAAACTGCACACTGCAAATAGGTGGTAGTGATCAATGGGGGAACATTACAGCAGGGATGGAGCTAATCCGTCGTAAACGATTTGAAAACAACGAAGAAGAAGCAGAAGTATACGGTTTAACAGTACCTTTGATTACCAAGAGCGATGGAACCAAATTCGGGAAAACGGCTGGTGGAGCAGTATGGCTTGATCCGGAGAAAACAACACCATATGAATTTTACCAATTCTGGATTAATACCGATGATCGTGATGTAATCCGGTTTATTAAATACTTTACGTTTATTGATTTTGATGAAATAGCAGCTCTGGAGAAAGAGTTAGAAGAAGCTCCGGAACAACGTATCCCGCATAAACGCTTAGCAGAAGAAATGACCAAACTGGTTCATGGTGAAGAAGCGTTAAAACAAGCACAGAAAATCACTGCAGCTTTATTTAGTGGGGATTTAACAAGCTTGAATGCTGCTGAAATTGAGCAAGGATTTAAAGATGTACCTTCTGTGACTATAGAGAATAAAGAAATTGGTTTAATTGATTTATTGGTGGAAGCTAATATTTCATCTTCCAAGCGTCAAGCACGTGAAGATATTCAGAATGGTGCCATCTACATTAATGGTATTAGAAATCAAGAATTAACGCATCAATTAACAGAGGAAGACCGAATTGAAGATAAATTCACGATTATTAGAAGAGGGAAGAAGAAATACTTCTTAATTCGATTTTAATGATTGAAGATAAAACCAGGCTTAAGAGTTAAGAGCCTGGTTTTTTTTAAGAGACAAGAAAGTATATAATCCGCGGTATCAACGCATTTGTAAG
>NZ_WJID01000081.1:0-23994 GCF_010994055.1 Gracilibacillus thailandensis
GGCAGAGCCTGTGGTTTTAAAAGACGTAATAAAAAAACAATGCTATCATTAGCATTGTTTCGTGAATCGTTCAGCAATTTGTATAATCGTTTCGGTAGCCTTAACCATGTTATCGACGGAAATATATTCGTATTTTCCATGGAAGTTTTCACCACCGGTAAATATATTAGGGGTTGGTAATCCCATGAAGGAAAGTTGTGAACCATCTGTTCCACCACGAATTGGCTGGATTAAAGGATCGACATCGACATCTTTCATAGCTTCTGCTGCTATATCTACAATATATTTCACAGGTTCGATTTTTTCTGCCATATTATAGTATTGATCCTTCATTTCTAGCTGGATACAATCTTCACCATACTGACTTTGTAAATCCTTAACTATAGAAGTAATCCATTGTTTTTTCTTATTAAATTTATTTCGGTCATGGTCGCGAATAATATAATATAACTTAGCTGTTTCTACATCCCCCTCGAATGAAAGTAGATGAAAAAAACCTTCATATCCTTCTGTATACTCTGGGGCTTGTTCTGCTGGTAATTGTGCTTGAATTTCCATTGCTATTTTGGTTGCATGAACCATCTTCCCTTTTGCTGTTCCCGGATGAACATTATTACCTTGCACAGTAATTTTCACAGCGGCAGCATTAAAGCTTTCGTATTGTAGTTCACCTAATGGGCCACCATCAATCGTATAAGCAAACTGAGCACCAAATCGATCTACATCAAATTTATGAGGACCACGCCCAATTTCCTCGTCTGGCGTAAAAGCAACTCTGATTGTACCATGTGGAATGTCAGGGTTGGTTATAAGATATTCTAATGCGGTCATGATTTCGGCAATACCTGCTTTGTTGTCAGCGCCAAGCAATGTAGTACCATCTGTTGTTATTAAAGTGTGTCCATTGTAGTTCGCCAATGAAGGATATTCATCTGGTGACAGGACAATATTTTTCTCTTTGTTTAATAGAATATCTTTGCCATTATACTGTTCGACTACTTGAGGTTTTACTCCTTTACCGGTAAAGTCTGTTGCTGTATCAACATGGGCAAGAAAGCCGATTACTGGTACATCTTTTTTATCGACGTTACTCGGAAGTGTCGCCATCACATAACCATTATCATCAACTGTTACATCATGCATGCCAATATCTTTTAATTCTTCTACTAGCAAATGTGCCATTTCCCATTGGCCATCTGTTGAGGGACAGTCCGGGTTACTTTCATCTGATTGTGTATCGATTTGTACATATTTACTTAATCTTTCTATAAGTTGCTGTTTCATGTTAAGTCCTCCATTTCAGTTGCGATATGTATAGTTTTATCATTAATGATATCATACTAATGCTGAAAGAGTATCAACGAGAGATTTTAAATAGATTTATGTATACTAGTATTAATAATTATTTATATAAAAGGAGACAGTATATGTCTGATAAAATCCACAAACGGAAAAGTGAGCATATAGCGTTAAGTTTGAAAGAAGAGGCATTAGGAGAAGGAATAACAAATGGCTTCGATCTATATCGGTTTCAGCACAACGCATTACCTGAAATCGATTTTGAAGCGATTGATATTTCATCGACATTTTTTGATCAACACTTACGGACGCCTTTTTTGATTAGTTCGATGACTGGTGGAGCAGAAATGGCCGAGAAGATCAATCGAAATCTTGCGATCGCGGCAGAACAACAAGGTTGGGTCTTTGCTTTAGGCTCAACAAGGGTGATGTTAGAAAGCGAAAAGTTCCGTCAATCTTTTCAAGTTAGAGAATATGCACCGAATACACCGATTATAGCAAATCTCGGAGCAGTACAGCTGAATTATGGTGTGACAGTTGATCAGGTTAAACAGATTGTGGAGTGGACAGATGCCAATGCGTTGGTCCTTCATTTAAATACAATTCAAGAAGTGATTCAATCCGGAGGCGATACGAATTTCAGTAATTTGTTGCCTAAAATCGAGAACTTAATTCAGTCGTTAGCTGTTCCGGTAGGGGTAAAAGAAGTAGGATTTGGGATTGATGGAAAAACAGCAAAACGATTAATCGATATCGGTGCTTCCTTTATTGATGTCGCTGGAGCAGGTGGTACATCTTGGAGTCAAGTAGAGAAATTGCGTTCTAAAGAAAAATTTAAGAAACAGGCAGCAGAAGCTTTTGCAAGCTGGGGAAATTCCACTGCAGTTTGTTTAGAAGAGGTTTCCGGTATAATGCCGGAAAAAAACATCATTGCCAGTGGTGGTATTCGTAACGGTCTCCATGCCGCTAAAGCGATTGCATTAGGTGCCGATTATGTAGGTTTCGCTAGGTCGATTTTAAAAGAAGCGGTTGATTCTGCTGAGAATGTGATAGAATGGATGCAAGTTCGCGAGTTAGAATTGAAAATGGTCATGTTTGGTGTAGGTGCTGTAAACTTAACGGCATTACAATCTACTGACCGATTATATAAAAGATAGAGGTGTATAACGATGGGGGATGATGAATTGTTTGATATCACCATTATTGGTGGTGGCACAACGGGTCTCTTTGCTACGTATTATGCGACCATGCGTAATATGAAAGTTAAATTGTTAGAGTCACAATCTCAATTTGGCGGCAAAGTGATGCAATTTTTCCCGGAAAAATTAATCTATGATGTCGGTGGATATCCTGATATATCAGGCGAAGATTTAGTGAAGCAAATGATTGCTCAAGCTAACCGGCATCAACCTGAGATGTTAAGCAATAGATGGGTCGAGTCTATCGAGCAAAAATCGGATCATTTTATCTTAAATACGAGTGACGGAGAGCAACATTTTACGAAAGTGGTGTTGCTTGCAACAGGCTCCGGAACATTCCATACGAAAATGCCAGATAATTGGGATGCGTTACCTTTTCCCGAATTTCGCAAGCAGGTGGCTACTAACTTGATGAACCGGGAAAAGTACCATCATAAAAATGTCGTTATTACTGCTACTAATAAGGTAGGAGTAGGCTGGGCATTATATCTGAAGGACCATGCGCAATCTGTCACGGTAGTGAATCCAGATTCCAAATTTCATCAAGTAAAAGAAGAAGATGTAGAGCAATTACGAAATAGTTCCATACCAATTCATATGGAATCCCACATTACCAATATTGATGTGAAGGAAAATCAACTGCAATCCGTGGAGATCAATGAAACTATTACCGTTGAAACTGACGCGTTGCTTACTTATCACGGTCTTGAATTACAGGCAACTCCGCTTGATAACTGGGGAGTTGCGACATATAAAGGGCGTATTTTGGTTAAAGGTGACATGGCAACTAATATACCCGGCATTTTTGCCGCAGGTGATATTGTCCAATATGAAGGGAAAACAAATTTGATTGCATCGGGCTATTCGGAAGCAATTACGGCTGTGAATAAAGCACATCTATTTATCGATCCACGTGCTACTGAACAATTGTATAGTACGGTTATTTACCGTTGATAGAAGGGGGCTAATCGATCACATCTTCAGGTCGTTTCCCCCATTTTAATTCCGTGATGCTTAGACCAAAGTCCATTTGCAAGTGAGGATAATCTTTAAAACGGGTAAAATCACCACCCCAGGAAAAACCTAATTCTTTAGCGATTTCGACCACCTCGTTCCAATCGCTTTCTCCATTTTGGTTGCCGTCATATTCTAAATCCCAAATAACATTATCATCATTTGTTAGCAAGGCAAAATCAATCGCAAGTCCATAATTATGATAGGATTCTCCTCCTTTAGCATAGGTAACAATGTTTCCATCTGTTTCCCTTCCTTGCTGATAGATTGCATCCTGTTCTTCGACAGAACGAAAACCGTCCGTAATGATAACGTTAATCCCGATTTCCTCTGCTTGCTTTACCAGTTCTTCCTTCTTTTCTTCCACGATTGGATGTAGTTCTGTCGGCATTGGTCGATTGCTGTATTTCTGAAACAGAAAAATGAAGTAACCAATACCAATAATAAACAAAAAGACTAAAATTGTGCGAATTTTCATTTTTTCCCCCTCTATTTTAAAGTCCGAATTATTCCGTATTTCATAAATATATGATACTATATCATTATTGAGATGTAGAGACACCATTTCTCAAACTAAAGTTTACAGAAAATTATAAATTGAAAGAATTCTAGTATTTCTAGAAAATATAGTGGGGAGGCATTTTGGAATGGGGAAGGACTTACGTATCAAAAGTAATGTATTTGATGATGCAAAACGTGCTCCAAACCGTGCGATGTTACGTGCTGTTGGGGTAACAGATGAAGATTTTAAAAAGCCAATGATTGGTGTAGCAAGTACATGGAGTGAGGTAACACCATGTAATATCCACTTAGATGACTTAGCGATCCAGGCTAAGGATGGCGCTCGCGAAGCTGGTGGTGTTCCGTTAATTTTTAATACAATCACAGTATCTGATGGTATTTCGATGGGTACGTCGGGAATGCGTTATTCCCTTCCAAGTCGTGATGTAATCGCAGACTCGATTGAAACAGTAGTAGGAGCAGAGAACCTAGATGGTTACGTGGCAATTGGTGGTTGTGATAAGAACATCCCTGGTTGTTTAATTTCGATTGCTCGTTCTGATGTACCAGCTGTTTTTGTTTATGGTGGAACGATTGCGCCAGGATACCGTAAAGGGGAAAAGTTAGATATTGTGTCTGTTTTTGAAGGGGTAGGTAAACACAATAACGGTGATATTGATGATGAAGAATTGCGAGGAATTGAATGTCATGCATGCCCAGGTGCAGGTTCTTGTGGTGGTATGTATACAGCAAATACTATGGCGACGGCTGTAGAAGCACTAGGTATGAGTTTACCTGGAAGCTCTTCTAACCCAGCGGAATCTCCTGAGAAATTTGAAGATTGTCGTAAAGCAGGAGAAGCTGTTTACCATTTGTTAGAGAAAGGTATTTATCCGAAAGATATTTTAACGAAGAAAGCATTCGAAAATGCAATCACTGCTGTTATGGCTTTAGGTGGATCTACTAACGCGATCCTTCACTTATTAGCGATTGCTAATGCAGCAGAAGTAGATCTAAAAATTGATGACTTTAATCGTATCCAAGAAAAAGTACCACACTTAGCAGACTTGAAGCCCAGTGGTAAATATGTAATGGAAGACTTACATAAAATTGGCGGGGTTCCGGCTGTAATGCGTCTATTATTAGATAATGGATTCTTACATGGCGACTGTTTAACTGTTACTGGTAAGACGATCGCAGAAAATTATGCCGATGCACCAATTCTATCTGATGACCAAGATATTATTCATCCATTAAGTGATCCATATCGTGAAGATGGACCATTAATCGTATTAAAAGGTAATCTTTCACCAAGCGGTGCGGTTGCAAAGGTATCTGGTGTAAAAGTAAAACGTCACACAGGTCCTGCGCGTGTATTTAATAATGAAGACGAAGCAACAAACGCAGTAATGAATAACGAGATCAAAGAAGGGGATGTTCTAGTTATTCGTTATGTAGGGCCAAAAGGTGGACCAGGAATGCCGGAAATGCTTTCTATTTCTGCAATCTTAGTTGGCAAAGGCTTAGGCCAAAAAGTAGCGTTATTAACAGATGGTCGATTCTCTGGTGGTACACATGGTCTCGTAGTAGGACATATTGCACCGGAAGCACAATCAGGTGGACCAATTGCTTTCTTAGAAGAAGGAGATATGGTTACCATTGATTCAGAACAAAAAGAAATTTCGGTGGATGTTTCGGACGAAGAATTAGCGAAACGTCGTGCAAACTGGAAAGCACCAGAGCTATACAAACGAGGTGTGTTAGGAAAGTACGCGCACAACGTTTCCTGCTCATCACAAGGTGCCGTAACAGACTTTATCAATCGTACAGATCAATAAGGAAGATAGTGGTCAAAACACGCGTTTCATCATGGATGAGACGCGTGTTTTTTTAGTGTCTGAAGGAAAAAAAGAGGAGAAATAGCCTCATTAGGATTGTATAACACCAGATGGTACACTTGCTTATGCTAATTAATCCCTTTATCACGGTGCAAACCGTCTATAAGCCCTCACTTCAAGCTTTAAGTAACACAAGGAATAAGTTTAGGATAACAGACGCTAATGATCAGTGGAGGTCAAAGCCCCCACTGATCATTGTCTAACTATATTTAAAGGCTATATTTTTCATTATCTAATCCTGAGTTTTAAGTCAATAAGCTAGTGCTATTATTTCTATCATTGACGACTTTTTAATGTGAATTTGTTATTCCATTAATTCTATTGAAATTTTTCACTTAATCTATTGCGTTAAAGTATACTCGAAGTGTTATGCTTTTATCGTTACATTACCAAACCTTAGGAGGGTGTATTATGTCATATGTAGTAATTACAGGAGCAAGTTCTGGAATTGGCTATGAATCTGCTTTAGCATTTGCCAAAAGAGGCAAGGATCTCATTCTTATCGCAAGGAGGGAACAGAAACTAAAAAATTTAAAATCAACTATATCTAAAATAAACCCTGAAATTGATGTAATTGTTTTAACTGCAGATTTATCTAAAAGTGAACAAGTCTATAATTTGTATGAACGTACAAAGGAATATGATTTAGAAGCCTGGATTAATAATGCAGGATTTGGGGATTTTGCCCCGATTACCAAACATGATCTGTCGAAAATTGAAAATATGCTAAGCTTAAATAACTTAGCACTGACTATTTTATCATCTTTGTTTGTAAGAGATTATTCTTCCGAAGAAGGAACCCAATTAATCAACGTTTCCTCAGATGGAGGATACACAATTGTGTCCAACTTTGTCACTTATTGTGCTACAAAGTTCTTCGTAAGTGTATTTACAGAGGGTCTGGCTCAAGAGTTAAAGGATGAAGGAAAGCCTATGAAGGCGAAAGTGTTGGCTCCGGCTGTAACTGAAACGGAATTTGCCAATAGAGCAATGGAGGTTGAGGAAATTAATTACAGGGAGAATTTTGGTGAAGTCCATACAGCAGAAGAAGTGGCTCAATTTTTACTTAATCTATATGACAGTGATAAAGTAGTGGGACTAGTAGATGGAGAGACTAACCGATTTGAATTAAAAGATCCTCTTTTCCCTTATATTACGAAGGTATAATGAAGTTCAAACAATTATAATGGACAGTCCCAAGGGTATTATTTTTGAGTCGACTTCTGGGAGAATTTTAGATTTGTCAATGAAGTGGTATGGGTTCCCTAACCTTAAATAAAAATCTGATATCCGTGTTTTACGATTTTAATTCCTTTGCTTTTATGGGTTCTAAAACAGTATAGGTTCTATTCAATTGAACGGGGTGTTACCATTGTGGTGACAATTGCCACAATGGTAACACCCAAGAATTTTTTGATTAAAATGGCGTCGCATCTTGGCAGAAGGATATGAGGAGGTTAATTATGAAAAATGTTTCTGAGACTTTCAATATAAAACAGGCATCTGAATTCTCTGGTCTATCAGAAGCTACAATTCGTTATTACGAGAAAATCGGTTTAATACCGTATGCGGATCGTAAAGCAAATGGTCATAGGATTTACAGTGAAGATCAGATAAAGGGTATGATGTTTTTGACGAGGTTGAAAACAACAGGAATGAAGTTGGAAGATATAAAACGTTATCTTCAGCTTTCTACAGAAGGACCAGCTTCAATCCAAGAAAGAATTTCCATTCTAGAGGAGCAAAAGAAAAGGATTAAGAACGACATCTCTCAATTACTGAAGACACAAAGAATTATTGATTATAAAATTGACCACTACAATGAAACTCTATTGAATCCTGATTTAAATGATAGCAATTGCGACCCCACCGAATAATATTTATGCTTATATTCACAACCGTCTGATAAGAGGCCCCTCCTTTATACATAAACATCGCTTGTTATACGAGATCTCAGTTCCAACCAGCCTTAAGCATATCTTGGTGGTTACGGGATATAAGCTCTACGGGTGCTTACGTTCTACCTTGGCTACGCTATAATAAGACCATAGTAAAAAGATCAACCAGAGATATATACATAAATAACTACTTTGGGCAGAACCGGGTAGGCTTTCCCGGTTTTTCTTATTAATCTAATTTTTCAACGGTGTCATATCATTCTAAAACATTTGTTGAAGAATTTCTTTTTGTTGACCAAATCCATGAGCTTACCACCTTTGGGTAGAAACTTTCTTGAGTAATGAAGTTTTTCAAAAAATAGTAGCTAATATATCAATTTAAACATAGCACACAAGCACAACGCCAGTAATAGATTAATTGTAATATGCTATACCTAAGCTGTCGAATCTGTGCTATAATATAACTTAAAAGTTTGAAAATTCTAAATTCAAAGAAAATGGGGGAAAAGGGGATCATGAAGAAAAACTTGCTTTTATTATTAATTATTGCTTTCTTCAGTGTTCTTGTTCTTGCAGCATGTGGTACGAGTAACGAAACGGATAACACAAATGGTGGATCTGGATCAGATGCTGAAGAGACTGAGGTAAATACAGAAGAAGAAACAGAAGAGGAAGAGGCAGCTTCTGAAGATGAAGTATATCAAATTGGTGCAACACAAATTGTAGAGCATCCATCATTAGATGCGGCATATGAAGGTTTTCAAGATGCGATTGCAGATGCTGGTTTAGAAGTAGACTACGACTTTCAATCAGCACAAAATGATCAAAATAATGCAACAACAATTGCAAATAACTTTGTAGCGGATGGTGTAGATTTAATTTTTGCAAACTCTACTCCGAGTGCGCAAAGTGCATTGCAGGCAACAAGTGATATTCCGATTTTATTCACGTCGGTAACAGACGCTGTAGACAGTGGTCTTGTAGAATCTTTAGACCAACCAGGGGATAATATAACAGGTGTGCTAGACTTACATCCAGATTCTGTTACAAGAACGATAGAATTTATTGATAATTATTTTGAAGGAGCTACAATTGGGCTTGTTTATAGTGCAGGAGAAGCAAATTCTGTTGCTCAAATTGAGGCTGTAAATGAGGCGGTCGAAGGAACAAGCTTATCTACAACTGAAGCTACTGTCGGTAATTCATCTGAAGTACAGCAAGCAACCAATTCCTTAGTTGGTGATGCAGATGTATTCTTCATTATTACGGACAATACAGTTGTCTCCGCATTAGAAACGGTTGTGGCAGTAGCGGAAGAACAAGATATTCCATTAATTGTAGGTGAACCTGATTCTGTACAGCGTGGTGGTTTTGCAACGTTTGGTATTGATTACCACACAATTGGCTACCGCACCGGTGAAATGGCGGTAGAAGTGTTAACGGGTGACAAAACAACAGCAGATATCCCTGTAGAAGTACCACCAAGCATGCAGCTGTTTATTAACAAAGAAGCAGCAGAAGCACAAGGTGTGGAATGGAACGAAGACTGGGATGAAGATGCAGAATTCTTAGAAACGACAGAAGAAGAATAAATATCTGAAGGAAACCTCGACATTGCTGATGAATGATAGGTGTCGAGGTTTTCTATCAAGTTTGGCAGAAGGACAGAAAGGAAGAGTAGTATGGATGGCATCTTAATTTCCTTATTCAGCGCAGTAGAATCTGGTACGATTTATGCGTTGATGGCATTGGGCGTTTATCTTTCATTTCGTATTTTAGATTTCCCGGATTTAACAGTGGATGGCAGTTTTGTAACAGGTGGAGCGGTTGCAGCGATTTCGATTGTTAATGGAGTACCACCCGTATTAGCAACATTTTATGCCGCTATTGCTGGATTTTTGGCAGGAGTTATCACAGGAATTTTAAATACGAAAGGGAAGATTAACCCTTTATTATCCGGTATCTTAATGATGATTGCCTTGTATTCTATTAATCTTAGAATCATGGATAAACCGAATGTCGCTTTACTAAATGAACCGACAATGTTTAATCAGATTGAAGGTTTTTGGGCATCTTTAGGTATTGACAACTTTTTAAATGGTATATTTACCTTGGCTGGTTCGGAGCGTGTGCCAGGCACTTGGGCAATACTCATTATTATGGTTATTATTACATTAATCATAAAATTTTTAACGGATTATTTCTTAAAAACAGAAGTAGGACTTGCTTTACGTGCAACTGGTGATAATGAAAAAATGATCAGAAGTTTTTCTGCTAACACTGATATTCTAACGATTGTCGGTTTAGGTATCTCTAATGCATTAGTTGCGTTATCTGGTGCTTTTATTGCACAATATGGTGGTTTTTCAGATGTTAATATGGGGATTGGGATGATCGTCATCGGTCTTGCATCTGTTATTATAGGTGAAGCATTATTCGGAACAAAAACAATTGCCCGTACAACACTAGCGGTTATTGGTGGGGCTATTGTATATCGAATAGTGCTGACCTTCGCTTTAAAGTTTAAATTTTTAGAAACTGGTGATGCGAAATTAATTACGGCAGTTATTGTTATACTTGCACTTGTTACACCAAAAATCGTCGCCACCCAAAAAGAAGCGAAACGAAAACGAAGAAAAAGGGCAATGCTAGCCAGTGGAGAGGGGGCTAACAATGCTTAGCATGCAAAATATTGCGATTACCTTTAATGAAGGTACATTGGATGAAAAGAAAGCTCTACAAGATATTAACCTTGAGATGAAAAAGGGTGATTTTGTTACCGTCATCGGGAGTAATGGGGCCGGAAAATCAACATTAATGAACATGATTTCCGGATCATTAAAGCCAGACATCGGGACGGTAAAAATTAATGATAAAAATGTAACCATGCTTCCTGAATATAAACGCTCCCAGTTTATAGGGCGAGTTTTTCAAGACCCGATGGCAGGAACGGCACCTACGATGACAATTGAAGAGAACCTTGCGATGGCTTATGCGAGAAACAAAAAACGCACTTTGAAAATTGGAGTCAGCAAAAAACGAAAGGCTTTATTTAAAGAGTATTTAGAAACTCTTCACCTAGGGCTTGAAAGTCGATTGAACGCTAAAGTTGGACTGCTTTCTGGTGGAGAGCGCCAGGCACTCTCGTTATTAATGGCAACTTTTACAGAGCCGAATATATTGCTGTTAGATGAGCATACAGCAGCATTAGATCCATCAAGAGCTGAATTGATTACTAATCTGACTGGTGAGGTGGTGGAACAGTTCGGCTTAACCACTTTAATGGTTACCCATAATATGCAGCAAGCGTTAGATTTAGGTAACCGTCTGATTATGATGGATAAGGGACAAATTATTTTAGAAGTATCTGGTGAAGAGAAACAAAAACTTACCATCGAAAAATTACTACACGAATTTCAACGAATCCGCGGAACACAAATGGAGAATGACCGAGCTATATTAGGTTAAAGTAAGGACAGTTACTTTTAGTAGAGAGTAGCTGTCTTTTCTAACACGCTAGGAAAGTATGAAATGAAAATGTACAAAGTATAAGAAATAAATTGCATAACAGACACGCTTTGATTTAAAATGAAAACTCCTTATATGATAGAAAGAAGGGATCATGAATGAAATATGGTTTTTCAGACCGAGTAAAATATTTAAAATCATCAGCAGTACGAGATATCTTAAAGGTTATTAATCAAGGGAATATTATCTCGTTTGCAGGAGGATTACCGGAAGAAGATTTATTCCCGGTAAAAGCTGTTGATGAGGCCTTTCATAAAGCAATTACGACAAATAAAAAAGCATTACAATATGGTGAAACAGAAGGAGTACCACAATTAAGAGAATTATTAGCAGATCGTATGAAGCAGAAAGGGCTTCATCGATCAGCTGATAATATTTTGATTACTTCAGGTAGTCAACAGGCAATCGATTTGTTTTCACGAGTAATGTTCAATAAAGGGGATGTTATCTTAACAGAAAATCCAACATATTTAGCTGCATTGCAAGTGTTTGAATCGTATGAAACAAAAGTGGTGGCAGTTGATTCAGATGATGATGGCATGGTTTTAGCTGATCTAGAGGAGAAAATTAATCAGTATAAACCAAAATGCATCTATGTCGTACCAACCTATTCCAACCCTACTGGAAAAGTATGGTCACTAAAAAGACGAGAAAAACTGTTGGAACTGGCAAATAAATATCATGTTGTTATTTTTGAAGATGATCCTTATGGGGAATTACAATTTGATGAAAGTGAAACACCTCCATCTATCGCTTCATTAGATGAGAATGGACTAGTATTATACACGAGTACTTTTTCTAAAACGGTTGTCCCTGCTGTTCGTATTGGTTGGATTGTTGGCCCACACCAAATTATTCGAATTATGGCCCAAGCTAAGCAGGCAACAGATCTTCATACCAATTCTATTGGTCAGCATGCATTAGTACATTTATTACAAGACTTTGATATTGATGAGCACATTCAAACGATTAGAAAAACTTATTATGAACGAATGTTAGTGATGAAGCGGCTATTAGAGAAAGCCAACATTGAAGGGCTTGAATATATTGTTCCGAAAGGTGGTATGTTTTTCTGGGTGAAGCTGCCGGAAGAAATGAACACAACAGCGTTATTAGAGGAGGCAGTAAAAGAAGGAGTAGCCTTTGTGCCTGGAGCACCATTCTATGTATCAGATCCAGAACAAAATACACTACGATTAAATTTCACAAACTCAGAACCAGCACTAATAGAAGAAGGCATGAAACGTTTTGTGAAAGTATTAGAATCAACTTATATCAATAAGTAAATATGTATCAGAGGAAAGGTGCGAGTTTTTAAGTGTCTTTCCTCTGCATTAAATAAAGGGATATTTCAATCAGTAGGGCGATTTACCGGATTTTTTATCATTATAGTCCAAGGAGCCGCTGCCACCAAGATTTCTTCTCAATTTCTTTCTCCGCTTGTACTTCCTCAGTTAATAAAATCTCTTCCTTATCTACAGCAGTCTTAGCTGCTAATATGAGGCCATAATCACTGTCAGCTTCCCGGTTTGATACATAGGTATGAGAAATACCAAGTTTCTCAGCAAGTTCACGGTAAGGTTTAAAGAAACGTAAGCTCATATTATTATTCATCAACAGTGTAGTACCAGGAAATTGACGGATTTGTTCCTCCAATTCAGACAGTCCTTTTTCGCCACGAACTTGTGCCTTGGATAACGCTAATACAACCCTTTCACGGTAAGTCCCTAAATATTTTCTTTTTTCATCAGGGTTAATTTCCTTTGCGCCATAAATTCCTTCTTGTAAATAATCTTCTATTTCTTTTTTTCCCATTTTCAACACCTCATCTATAGTATATACAAAAAAGTAAAAGCTCCCCAAGGAAAAGGGAGCTTTTGGATAAGAAAGTTTTTAACTATAGGAATGTCTTAACAACTGTTAGAAAAAAAGGGATAGTTTTTCTAGCAGATTAATTAATCTTCGTCTACTGGATATACGCCGTTTTCGTCGTGTACTTCTTTACCTGATAGAGGTGGGTTGAATACACAAACCATGCGCATATCTGTTTTGGCACGAAGTAAATGTTCGTCATTTTCATCAAGTGCATATAGTGTATCTTTTGTAATTGGCCATACTTTATTATCACTTAATGTTACAACTTCGCCTTCACCTTCAATACAGTAAACAGATTCAAGGTGATTTTTATACCAAATATGAGTTTCTGTACCTGCCTTAATGATGGTATCATTGACAGAATAACCCATTCCGTCTTTTTTCATAATGAGACGACGGCTAACCCAGTTACCTCCGTCAACATCATATTCAGTTCCTAGTATGTCTTCTAGCTTTACTACTTTCATAAAATATATTGCCTCCTGTATTGTCTGTTATATTTGAAAACCGTAACTTAGTTAGTAACGGGATCCTTAACTAAACCTTTTACACTTTGCTCAATAATATCTAGACCTTTTTGTAGCTCATCTTTTGGAATATTTAATGGTGGGAACAGCTTGAATACTTCATCATTTGGTCCCGCTGTTTCCATAATTAAACCTAATTCAAAGCAACGAGCTGTTACTTTCTCAGCAAGTCCTTCCACTTCTGAAGCAATCCCTACCATAAATCCACGGCCACGAACTTCCCCTTTAATTTCAGGATAGTCTGAAACTATTTTTTCTAGGAAATTGTAGATAATTTCAGATTTTTCGTGGATTTCTTTCTCAAATGAATCATCTTTCCAATAGTCAAGTGCTGCTGTCGCGGTTACAAATGCATGGTTATTACCACGGAAAGTACCGTTGTGTTCACCTGGTTTCCAAATATCCAATTCAGGCTTGATCAACGTTACAGCAAGTGGTAAACCATAACCACTTAATGATTTAGATAAACAGATAATATCTGGTTTAATACCGGCAGCTTCGAAACTGAAGAATGAACCGGTACGACCGATACCTGCTTGCACATCATCAATGATTAGTAAAATGCCCCAACGACGGCAGATTTCTTCAATTTGTTTTAACCATTCAAAACGTGCAGCGTTAATACCACCTTCACCTTGAACCGTTTCCACGATCATTGCGGCTGGAATTGCAACTCCACTACCGCTATCTTCCAAGAATCTTTCTAAATAAACGACAGTATCATGATCAACATAGTTATCATAAGCCATCGTTACAGTGTTTTGTAGTGGAATACCTGCACCTTGGCGTTTCATAGAGTTACCAGTTACAGATAGGGAACCGATCGTCATACCGTGGAATCCACCTGTAAAGCTGATAATATCGGTACGACCTGTTACTTTACGCGCTAATTTCAAGGCGCTTTCAACTGTGTTTGTTCCTGTTGGTCCAGGGAACATTACTTTATAATCAAGATCACGTGGTTTCAAAATCACGTCATCAAACTTCTGTAGAAAATCAGCTTTTGCTGTAGAAGCCATATCTAAAGAGTGAGTAATCCCATCACTTGTGATGTATTCGATTAATTTTTCTTTCATATGATCATCATTGTGTCCATAGTTAAGTGCACCTGCACCGGAGAAGAAATCTAGATATTCTTTTCCATCCTCGTCCCACATTTTGTGCTTCTTCGCCTTTGTAAATACAGTTGGGAAGTTACGAACATAACTACGTACTACTGACTCATGATGATTGATAATATCAATATTTTTACTCATCTTTTAAGTTCCTCCTAAATGGTTTTATATATCGAATATTTCCGTACTTTCTAATTCTGAAAATACGAAATATTACGACAATATTACTTGTTAATTGGCCCGACAATAAACTTTAATTCTTCGTCGTGTTCATCACCAGGGAAAACATCCTCGGTAAAAAACTCGCTTGAAGTTATTTCTGTATTAAAGTCACGAGCTAGTTTCTGGAATAGAGATTGCGATGCCTTATTATCTGGTGTAATAGTTGCTTCGACAAACTTGACTGTTTCACATGCCTCACTTGTTAATAAGTAATGCAACATCCTCGATGCAATACCCTTACCTCGTTGTGATGCATCAACACCGATTTGCCAAACAAATATAGCATCTGGTTTTTTTGGAGGGATAAATGCGGTAATAAAGCCAACCACTTGGTTATTTTCTTTTGCTACGACACAAGTATCACTAAAATACTCACTCATTAAAAGGTATTTGTAGGGAGAATTTGTGTCTAATGTAGATTTTGATACTAATTCCCACATAGATGCTCCATCATTTTTTGTTGGTTTGGAGAATACAACGTCTAGTGTTGGAGCTTGATTCTGTAAGTTATTAATAACAATTTACTCCTTTCTTATTTGGCAATCATTTATTTACGCAAATGATACATTCAATATATTAAAGGGAATTGGAATATTCCGCAAATCGCTTATAGCTTGATTAAACTTTATAAATCTTCTTTTATTAACTTGAGCTTCATTCAATTGGAATAACTTTATAAATCCTCCAATATTGTCATCTATTCTTACAAATGAGCAAAATTTGATTAAAGTATCAAAGTTTTATGTTTATTTATTCCCGCTTTGTTTTAAACCAAACATAATTTTTATGAAATTTTGCTCAATAGACTATACCTAAAGATTTTGATCTTTTTATCCAAAAATACTGACGTGAATGTAGCTTCATATTCCTTCAGAGCAATGAATGAAAAGGCATATTGTACGTAGCGTAAGCGTAAAATTATATATCAGCTTCTTTACCCCTTTTATTTTGAGAACTCATCATAACAACCATCCTTTATCACGAGTTTCCGTCTAAATAGCTAAGTTAATGATGCAGATAGAGATTCATATTCTGGCCTTGTACTGGCTACAATTTCGCCAAAGTCGCTCTAATTGGTATTTGATTCGTTACGTTTCCCTGCTGTACGTTCCTAGATCAGATCTGCTATATTAGTCATAAAGAAAGTACGAGATCACAGTCTATAGCGCGAGGTTCTCTCAGACAGGAAATGAACAGGTGGATCGAAGCAACCTAGCTTCAACTTTAAGGTGAAAATGTCTCTTTTTTAAGCACTCATGTTTAGGTGATTGATAAACTTTTGATGCAAGAAGAGGTGAGTGATATGAGTTTAACGGTAAATACTATTATGCAATTGCCGGTGATGAAAGGTTGTGAAGTAAAGGCAGGTAAGCATGCTTTAGAGCAAAAGCAGATTGAATGGGTTTCGGTTATTGAGCTTCCTGTTGAAAACTTTGTCAGAAAGAATGAGTTTGTTTTAAGTACCGGTATAGGATGCGAAGATAATCCTAACTTATTAGAATCTTTTGTGCAAGATGTCATTCAATCAAGGGCATCTGTTTTAGGTTTTGCTACAGGACGATATATTTATAGTATTCCTGATCGAATTTTGAAAAAGGCTAATCAAAATGATTTAATCATTATTGATGTTCCTTGGGAAGTTCGTTTTACGGATATTTGGCAATCTGTGATGGATAAAATTACAGAAGTAAAACAAAAAGAACTTCAAAAGGTGGAAGATGCCAGACAAGAATTAATTAATTGTGTCCTAAAAGATAAAGGATTAGAAGATATTGCACACACTTTATATAAGCATATTAAAATTCCTGTTGCCATCACAGATGCTGAAAAAAGGTGGAGAGCATATAAATTTTTTAATAAAGATATATTAGAAAGCTATCGCCTTGAAGTTCAAGAAAGTCATTTACAACCAATACCACTATCTGATATTAAATTTCAAGAACATCCACTATATTATCATATGAAAGAATACAGGTTTTATAAAGAACGTTTTTTTCAGCTGCAAATTCTCAACAACCATAAAGTACAAGGGTACATTGTATTTCAACCGAGCGATAATAAAGAGCTAACTTGGTCTGTAATGAATGTGTTAGAGCACGCTGTAACAGCCTGTGCGCTATACTTTGTGAAAGAGAATGCCATTGAGTTAACCGAAATACGATTAAAGGATAATTTTGTGTTAAATTTAGCTAAAAATAAAATGAAAGTAGATCATCAACTATTAACAAAAGCACATTTATTAAACTATGATCTAAATCTTCCTTATGTTTGTATTGTCGGAGAAATTAGACATAAAGAGTTAGGATCAGATAAGCATGATACTTTAGATAATCCGTATCATTCATCATTACGAAGCTTTAATTATTATATTCAGAAGGAAATCACCTATGCAGGTCAACTATTTGAGCGTAAAACAATGACTACCTTTGAAAAAGGAGAAGTAATTCTATATTTGCAAGCGGAGGATTCATCTTACCATGATGTAGCCAACCAATTTTTAGATACGATCGAACGACGATTAAGCCAATTACTTTCGGATATTGATATTTCTTGGGGAATTGCACTTCAAAAAGAAAGTACGTACCCCTTTTATGAAAGCTATGAAAAGGCAAAAACGGCTCTAGAAATCGGACTGCTGCATGATGGCCCTGGTAATAGAACCTTTTATAGTGATACAAGAATTAATCGGCTGTTAATGACAATATCTCAAGAAGAAAATATTCACGAGATTGTAAAAGATACATTGAAGCCATTGTTAGAATACGATAAAAAGAGACAGACAGACCTGATTTTTACCTTTAAGACATACAACAAATACAAAGGGAATGTTAGTCAAACTGCTAGAGAATTAAATTTACATCGTCAATCGTTATTGCATCGGTTGCGAAAAATAGAGGCTCTGACGCACCTATCCTTAATTGATGCTGATGATTCTTTTTTATTAGAGTTAAGTGTCCGCTTATGGATGCTGAATAAAATAAAATGATGGGATGATGAGTCTGAGCCATAACAACTATTACCTGATTAAGAGTAACTCTAGCTTTGTCTTAATTTTGAAATGAATGTTCCGCTATATAATCGCTCGGGCTGTCCGTTTCCCTTTCCACGGTTTTTTTCCTCAGCTAACTTTGGTAGGCAAAGAAAGTGGATCTTCGGAAAAAAAACATCCCGTAGGAATGGAAACAGACGGCCTCCGCTCTTGGAATGCTCTACAACGCTTGTAAAAGCTTGTAAATGATTTTCTTATTCAGAAGAAAGCTAAATTTTCCAGATGATAAGTTCGTCATGCTATTTCTTACTTTCGTTGTAGCGGATAAAACTAGCGAAGGCCGACCGTTTTCGACTCCTGGGGGATTAGCATGATCTGAAGATCCACTTTGAAAAGTGCCTTTCTTTTCAAAGTTAGCTGAAGAGCATGCCCCCCGGAAAGCGAAACGGTCAGCCGAAGCGGTAGTATTATACTCTATTCATGTCAAAATAACTATAAGGAGTTACTGAAATACACGGTGCTAAACATCTGTGAGGGCTTCAAGTAACACAAGGAAGCTAAGGGGGAATAACAGATGCTAACGCCCTGATAAGTTTCACTTTATAATGGCAAAAATTCCGAATGAATAGACGAATTCTGTGGTCAGAATTCGTTATCGTTCGGAATTTATTGGTTTTAAATCACTTTAGCCTCAGCGGCTCTTTTTTTATGTGGAAATTGGACATTATATCTTATAATTCGGGCGTTCATGCATGTTGTATGACAGAAATGGAAAAACTTCATACAATCTGAACATTACATTTCAACTAACTGTTTAATAAGATAAAGGTAAGAAATGAAAGAATATTTTTAGGGTGGAGGGGGGATACGATGTTAGCTTTTGATATTTTAGAATATCAAACACGTTTAACAAAGACAAAACAACGGATGGCAGAAAACGGCATTGAAATGTTACTTGTAACAGACCCCGCTAATATGAATTATTTATCAGGCTATGATGCTTGGTCATTCTATGTTCACCAAATGTTAATTATCATTATTGATGAGCCTCAGCCAATTTGGATTGGTCGTTATCAAGATGCAAATGGCGCGAAAATTACCACATGGATCTACAACGAAAATATTATTCCATTCCCAGATTATTATGTACAATCATCGATTTATCACCCAATGGATTTCATTGCAGAAATTTTAAAACAGATCGGGCAAGGAAATAGAAAAATAGGTGTTGAGATGGATAATTACTATTTCACTGCCAAGGCTTACGAAAGGTTAAAGCACGGACTGCCAAATGCTACATTCAAAAATGCGGATTTATTAGTTAATTATGTAAGGATTATCAAATCAGAGCAAGAAATTGAATATATGAAGCGGGCAGCAGAAATTGCTGATCAAGCGATGTATAAAGCAATAGAAAGTGTACGCGCAGGGAATCGAGAGTGTGACACAGCAGCAGCTATCTATCACCAGATGATTTCTGGTACTGATGAATATGGTGGGGATTATCCAGCTATCGTTCCATTGCTTCCCTCTGGATATAACACAGGCGCACCACATCTAACTTGGTCGGAGAGAAAATATCAAGAAGGAGAGTCTGTTGTTATTGAACTCGCAGGCTGTTACAAAAGGTATCATGTACCAGTTGCTAGAACGGTTTCGATAGGTAAACCTTCTATACAGCTTGAGAAACTTGCTCCGATTGTCGTAGAAGGGTTGAATGCCGTTTTAGATGCGGTAAAGCCTGGAGTTACTTGTGGAGAACTGGAAAGCTATTGGTATAACTGTCTAAAGAAATATGGAATTGAAAAAGAAGCAAGGCTAGGGTATTCCGTAGGTTTAGGTTACCCGCCAGATTGGGGCGAACATACCGCAAGTATCCGAACAGAGGATTCCACCGTTTTACAGCCAAATATGACTTTCCACCTTATTCCGGCCTTGTGGTTCGACAACTATGGAATTGAGATCAGTGAATCATTTCGAGTAACAAAAACTGGCGGGGAAACGTTCACCAATATCCCAAGAGAATTAATTGTGCAAGATCCCTTTCCGTTTCCAGAACAAGGTGGAATCATCAGCTAGCTTTTAGGATGATTAGATAGATATTAGATGAGGAGGGAATAGGATGAGAGATGTAAAAATGAGTACAAAAGCAGTTTGGGCAGGGGAAAAAGATCAATTAGCTTTTGGAGCCACTCAAGTTCCAGTTGTACACAGTGTATCTTTTGGGTATGACGATATGGATGAATGGTATGAAGTAGCTATCGGTAATAAAGAAGGTCATATTTACGGTCGTAATACCAATCCAACTGTTGAAGCATTTGAAGAAAAAATAAGAATATTAGAAGGAGCAGAAGCTGCTACTAGTTTTTCGACTGGAATGGCGGCGATTAGTAATACACTCGGAACTCTATTGTTCCCAGGGGATCGAATTGTTTCCATAAAAGACACCTATGGCGGAACCAATAAAATATTCACTGAATTTCTGCCCAAGCAAAACGTGGACGTCGTTTTATGTGATACGGGGGATCATGAAGCAATTGAAAAAGAGGTAGCAAAAGGGTGTAAAGTGCTCTATTTAGAAAGCCCAACAAACCCAACGGTAAAAATCACAGATATTGAACGAATGGCGCAGGCCGGAAAACAAGCTGGAGCTATAGTCATTGTTGATAACACTTTTGCTACTCCAGTTAACCAAAATCCACTCGAATTGGGAGCAGACCTGGTGATTCATAGTGCCACTAAATTTTTAGGGGGGCATGCAGATGCGTTAGGTGGTTCTGTTTGTGGCTCTAAAAAATTGGTAGAAAGTATTTATCATTATAGAGAAATTAATGGAGCAACACTTGACCCGATGTCAGCCTATTTATTACTACGGGGTATGAAAACGCTTCAATTAAGAATTGAAAAACAAAGTGAAAATGCAATGGCAGTTGCTCGTTATTTACAATCAGTCGATGCCGTCGAATCGGTATTTTATCCAGGATTAGAGGGCCACTCAGGCCATGAGATTGCCAAAAAACAAATGAACGGGTTTGGCAGCATGTTAAGTTTCTCGGTGAAAGGTGGGGTAGATACACTCAGACATCTACTTCCAAAGCTTAAATATGCGAATCGAGCAGCACACCTGGGCTCTGTTGAAACAATTGTAGGACCTTCTCGCACAACAAGTCATGTAGAATGTACACCAGAGGAAAGAGCAGCAATGGGGATACCGGAAGGATTAATACGATATTCAGCAGGACTAGAAGATAAAGATGACTTAATTCATGATTTAGAGCAAGCCTTTCAATCATTGCCAGAAAGTCTATTTGTAAACAAATAAAACATACCTTTTAACTAAAACGAAATTAAAAAAATAATGGAGGTGATAAGATTGACGATGAAGGTCGCTTTTATTGGGTTTGGTGGTGTCGGGCAGGCATTGGCAGAGATTTTCTTGAAACAACAAAAGGGAGAAAAGCCATCATATGGTTTTGAGCCTGAGGTTGTCGCTGTATCCGATATTATGAAAGGATCTGTGTATCATCCGGATGGTTTAAACATTAAAGAGTTGTTATCTGCTGCTAGGGATTCTGGAAGTTTAGCTGCTTATCCAGATAAAGAAGGATTAATTAGAGGCTGGGATAGCATGGAAACAATCAAGAATACGAATGCAGATATGATTGTCGAGGTAACATTCACAGATGTGAAGACAGGTCAACCAGCCATTGATCATTGTCGAACAGCTTTTGAACATAAAAAAAGTGTGGTAACGACTAATAAAGGACCAGTTGCTTTAGCTTATGATGAATTATCACAATTAGCAGAAAAGAATGGTGTGTTCTGGGGATTTGAAGGTACAGTGATGAGCGGAACACCAGCTCTCAGATTGCCTGTCATGACATTAGCAGGAAATGAAATAACAGAAATTAAAGGTATCTTAAATGGGACGACAAACTATATGATAACCGAAATGGAAAAAGGCGAGACATACCAGGAAGCATTAGCAAAAGCGCAAAGATTAGGCTATGCAGAAGCGGATCCAACTAGTGATGTGGAAGGGTATGATGCCAGATATAAGACAGCAATATTAGCGAACTATTTAATGGGTGAAAAAATAGCATCAGAAGAGATTTACTGTAGAGGAATTAACGATTTAACGTTAGAGATGGTGCAAGAAGCGCTAGCTAAAAAACAGAAATGGCGTCTGCTTTCGCGTTTAACTAAAAGGGAAGATGGTTCTCTCGAAGCTTCTGTTCAACCAGAATTAATTGATGGTAACGATCCATTAGCTGGTGTGAATGGCCCGACAAATGCGATCGTTTATGAATGTGACTTATCTGGTCCTATCATGTTAACAGGTGCAGGGGCAGGATTAATCGAAACAGGTTATTCACTTTTTATTGATATCATTCACTATCATAGACAAAGCGCCCTAACCAAACTTTAATAGGGGGTGATTTCCATGCAACTAAAAGTAAAACAAGAGAAAATGTTGATTGCAGGACAATGGATAGCTGCTGAGCAAACATTTGATGTCTATGACCCACAGGATAATCGATTAATTGCCAAAGTACCATTAGCTACAGAAAATGATATGCTGATGGCTATTGAAAAAGCAGAGGAGGCCTATTTAAGTACCAAACCTTGGCCAACTCATGAAAGGATGGCCGTACTTCAACGAGTAGCCTCTTATATAGAAGAAAATAAAGAGCGTTATGCAGAAACAATTGCATTAGAAGGAAGCAAAACGATTCACGAAGCTCGCATGGAAGTAAAGCGAGCGATCCAAACGATTCAAATTAGTGCAGAAGAAGCCCGAAGAATAAATGGAGAAACGATTAATTTTGATCAAAGTGAGAGTGGAGAAAACAGGGTTGGCTATTATTACCGTTTTCCATTAGGTGTGATTGGAGCAATCACCCCTTTTAATGATCCTTTAAATCTAGTAGCTCATAAGGTCGGTCCAGCGATTGCCTCGGGCAACGCGATCATTGTCAAACCAGCATCTGATACGCCATTGAGTGCATTGCTTTTGGCAGAAGCTTTTACACAATCGGGATTGCCAGCAGGTATGTTGTCCGTTGTGACCGGATCAGGTCGAGATGTAGGTGATGTACTTGTCACGCATCCTTCCATTACGATGATTACATTTACGGGAGGAGTAGATGTTGGGAAGAAAATCGCGCATAAAGCTGGAATCAAGAAGATTGGCATGGAGCTCGGTTCCAATTCTCCGGTTATTGTATTAAAAGATGCAGATGTTGAAAAAGCAGTGACATCTTGTGTTTCAGGTGCTTTTACAGCTGCCGGTCAAAATTGTATTGGTGTCCAGAGAATTTATGTAGAGAAAGAAGTATATCACCAATTCTTAGAGTTATATAAACAAAGAACTTCAGAGCTGCAATTGGGAGATAAATTGGATCCATTAACAGACGTTGGTCCGATGATTAATGAGCGAGAAGCAAAAAGGGTTGAAGCGTGGGTAAATCAAGCAGTAGAAGAAGGGGCGAAAATTCAAATGGGAGGAAAAAGAGAGAGAGCCTTTTATTATCCGACGATTCTAACAGATGTCCCCATCCATGCGGTGATTGCCCAAGAGGAAATATTTGGACCTGTCGTGCTTGTCTATTCAGTAGAGGATGTGTATCAAGCGATTGCTCAGTCAAACGCTGTTGATTACGGGCTACAAGCAGGGATATTCACAAAAGACTTGGAAAATGCGTTTTTAACAATACAGAAGTTAGAAGTTGGTGGCATCATGGTAAATGATAGTAGTGATTATCGTATTGATGCAATGCCTTTTGGAGGTGTGAAACAATCGGGGTTAGGTAGAGAAGGGATCAAGTCCTCAATTGAAGCCATGACAGAGCAAAAGGTAGTGAGCTTTAAACTAAGCTAATATCTTTCGAAAGTAAGTATCCGCCGGTAGAACCGGCGGTTTTAATTT
>NZ_WJID01000082.1:0-23682 GCF_010994055.1 Gracilibacillus thailandensis
GGGTGTTTTTTCCTGTCTCATATTATTGGGTCACTCTAGTCTTTTATCCTTGGGCGCTGAATTCATGGACCCATACTTCCATTTCAGGAAGCCATGGCATGCCTGGGTGGATCGACAATATCGCTTCTTTATAAGCTGCTAAACTGTCATATCCTTCTCTGTTAGCATCATCATCTGTCAATTCGCCAAGTTTTTGTTTATATACATTATCTATTCGAAATTTCTTATTTTTTAACTCCATTGTTTCACCGATATCTGCATAACGGCCATTACGTCTTGTTGCGGTCTTGATACCTTTTAATACTTTTTCCACATCTTCCGGTAATGTAACTAGACGATCAACGCTGCATGTTTTCGGTGGTAATGGCATACTATTTTCTTGCATATATGCAACACCCTACCTTTCCCTTCTATTGTATCTTTTACCGTTGTTTTCGACAAATATTCAGAACAAAAACAGTAAAAAATAAATCACAGCCTATGTACCCCTTAGTAAAAAAGAACGCCTATAGAAAGAAATGTACTATGAGGGCTTCGAAGACAGTAACTAACCATATTAATAAACTAGCGCCACAAAACACAATTTCCATATAATGGACACTGAACAGTTTGTCTTCATTTTGTTTAGCTCGCTTAATGCCTAGAAAATCACTCTGATTAATTATGTAAATAAATGTGCTTGCTAACATCAGTATACTTATCCAAAAGATAAGACCTTCAAGTGAAGTAACATACCTAGAACCCCCACTTACTTCCAAATTAAAAGGAATGTCGAAATCATTACTTAGTAAAAAACTGATGACAATCAACACGAATAAGATAAAAGGGATGCTGATCGGATGACGACGATAATCAATCCTGTGAAGAAATAGTGTAGTTTTTCTTTTACGTTTCGAATCATCTGACGGATCTTCCACCCTGTTTCCTTTAACAATATAGAAAAAAGTAATGATCATGATCCCGATAAATGCCACAGGAGATAATAATTGAACTGCCATTGAAAAGTCAATCACCGCAACCACAACCAGTGCACTCACGGTAAGTAACATGACTCGCATTATTATTTTATCTTTATTACTCCACCAGCGGTTGATGATCTCCCGATTATCTTTGGTTGTACTGTCACTAAGAAACTGATTTTCTGGATCAGATAACTGACGTATCATCACATAAGCGAACACTGTAACTGCGACCCCTACTACTAGCCAAATGTATGCATACCAAGCATCGGAGGGAATACGAGAAGCATGATAAGCTTGGATAATCCAATGTCCATCCACAATTACAATGATATTTCCAATAAAAAGTAGATAAGCAAATAGCTGCCTAATAGTGTATTCCCCCTTATTTACTTAAATGGATTGGCAGATAGGTGAAACTAGTCATATTATTCTGGATACACAGAGAACCATTTCATTATTTTGTATCCTCTATAATAGCTTACCACAAATACTTTTTATATCTGAGTTTGGAAATATTACAAAATGTTGAACATTTGGCTTTAGCTTCTTGACTGCCTTAGAAAACGAGGATAACTAATGACAGATATTACACAGCCTATCATGCCAAATCCTAACAAGATCAATAAGGATAACCATATATCCATCACATGACCACCATCCTGCAAAATAGACTGAAAACCTTCCAATGCCCAATATTGTGGTAGGAATTTCGCTATCAATTGCATCGAATTTGGCATAATTTCAAGTGGCATCCATAGTCCACCTAGCATTGCTCCTCCTAATGCAATCACTTGTGTTAGGGCAATCCCCATGTTTTCGGTATTGACTAGTAAGGACATGGCCATTCCCCAGCTAGTAGCAAGAAATGCGAGGATAAGAGATATCAACGTTAATGCAAGTGGATCACCTAGAGGTAAGTCATATACAAGTACTCCAAATAACATTAATACAATAATTTGAAGGATTACAATGATCAAAAATGGTAACCATTTTCCAACAAGAAAACGATTTAATGGTAAAGGTGTACTAGCAACTCGAGCGACCATTCCACTATCTCGATCTTTTATAAAGGTAATCACCATCGAAATCATAATAAAGAAAGTGAACATAATAATATAGCCCGGCACTATTTGTGTCACTAATTGCTCTGGTTCCATTTCATTCATACCGGAAAATATCGTGATAAAACCAACTATAAAAATAATTGGCAATATAAAAGTCCAAAACCAAATCCCTTTGTCTTGTAGCTTCTTTTTTAATTCGACTATCGTAATTGCCCACATATACCATCCACTCCTATCCATTATCCCTTAATTGGGTACCTGTTAAATAAAAGAAAATATCTTCTAATCTTGCCTGACTCAATTCCAATCGCTCCGGGTTAATTCCACTTTGCTGAAATTGTTCAATCATTTTTCCCATTGTCAATAGCGGATCATCACAGTTCACAGTGAATCCAGTCTTCTTTTCGATGGTATCGCCATATAAAGATAATTCCTCTTTGCCAATTCCGTCAGCTGAAACAAAAATGGATGCACTGCGATGTTTATTCAGCACATGCTTCATAGTGCCATGTTCCACTAATATTCCTTTGTCAATAAAGCCAACACTATTGCAGATCTGCTCCACTTCTTCCATATAGTGACTAGAATAAATAACGGTACTTCCCATCTCTTTTAATTGCTGAATAAGGGCGAAAATGGAATGTCTTGATTGTGGATCAATCCCTACGGTGGGTTCATCTAACACTACTAAAGAAGGTTCATGAAGGATGGCACAACCTATATTTAAGCGACGCTTCATACCTCCAGAGAACTCTGTTATTTTTTGATTTGCCTTATCGCTTAGTCCAATTTGATCCAACACTGTCCGAATTCGTTTACGTAAATGTTCACCTGATAAACCATACAACCTGCCAAAATACATTAAATTATCCTTAGCCGTTAATAATTCCTCTAAGCAAATATCCTGAGGTACATATCCGATAAAGTGCTTAACCGCTTGCCGGTTCTGTTTCACAGACTTGTTAAAAACTTGAATATCCCCATCAAACTTTTGCAATACTCCGACCAATATTTTCATAAAAGTTGATTTCCCTGCACCATTTGGACCAACTAAACCAAAGCAACTTCCTTCGTCAATTTGAAACTGTATGTCATTCAATGCTTGAACAGAACCATAAGATTTACTAACACCTCGGACATCAATCATTCATATTTCCTCCTCTTATTCGTTCTTTCTATCTATACATTCATTCATTGATCTTGCCATTCTTTTGAAATAGGAATAAAAACTAATCCAGAAAATTGAATAGCATCCTATAAATATACCTAACCCTAGTAGCAATGCCTTCGTATTGAAAGGAACCCAACCTGCCATAATGGCTATTGGAAAATAAACAACAATAGATATAACAAAATGCACTATTGTCTGTTTCAAAATACTCCAACGTTCCCGTTCAAAAATGACTGATGCCCAACTGAAATAGATTCCGATTAACATGCTTGCAAGCCAATGCTTCCATATTTCTTGTACCGTTGTTTCAATGTCTTGCATGACTAGCAAGGAAAGAATCACAAATGTTACTAAACTCCCTGCCGCAACACCATATAATATTCGTTTTAGTCCTTCCACTATCATAAGTCTCCTCCTTCCATTATCTGTGTTTTTAAATCGCTCACATATTTCCTACTCACATATTCCTTACTTCCTGACTTAAAGTAAACACACAACGTTCCATTAAATGATAATTCAAAGCGATCGATTTGATTTATATTGCCAATAACAGATTTAGAAAAACGAATAAAACCAGTATTAATCAGCATTTTCTCCACTTCATATAATTTCATTTTCAACTCCATACATTCTCCCTTAATAGAGGCAAACACTTTTCGATCTCGAGCAAAAAAGAAATCAATCTCCTCTGGATTTAGTACAATCGATCGCTCTTCCTGTACTGCTACTATTCGCTTCGGTTGCTTCCTTTTTAATAGTTGAACCAATTCTTCAATTTCTTTCGTCCACTCCTTCGCAGAAATAGTAATTTGACACTCCTCATCATGTTTGGGATCGATATCGATTTTTATCTTCAATGGTTTCCCCCCTTTTTGAATTATGATGTACATCACTTCTTTTTTGGCAAATTATCTCATTAGACGTAAATAAAAATACATAACATGTAATTTTGCATGAATAAGATGTTTTTTCGTAATATAAAAAGCGACTGATGAATAGGTCAATCAGTCGCACAGTTGTTATTAAGGATAGCTAATCTTGCCTTTTTCCACTAATTGTTTAAGTCCTTCAAACATCATTCCCCAACCATCTTGCGAGCCATCATGATATTCTTTACATGCCTTGTCGATATCTACTTGTGTCCATCCTTCTTCATGAGGGACGACTATCTTCTGGACAAAGGTCATATTACATCCAGACGTTGTTGGTTCAAAGGAAACAGTTAAAACATCTACGGTATCACTAAACTGTGGCATTTCGAAAGTTTTTACAAGTTTATTCGGTTTATCTAAAACGCGGTACTCACCAATTGCTCGATAATCCTTGCCATCACGGTGATCAACAATTTCCCAGCTACCGCCTTCTTTGGCATCACTCTTAGCCACTTTGTTAGTCATTTCCATTGTAAATAGCCATTTTTTCATTAATTCCGGTTCAATCCAAGCGGCGTATACTTTGTCTGCTTCCACATCAAAAGCTTTTGTCATTGTTAATGTTACCGTTGAATGATTGGTCATCTATTTTCCCACCTTTATTCATTAAATTTGAGCATGCTGTTAGGAGTTGATAGTACATTCTTAAAAGTTGATAGTATTTCGCTTGAAGTTGATCGTAAATTCCAAAAGTTGATAGTATTTCACTCGAAGTTGATCGTAAACTTATGAATGCATTTCCATAATATCATATTTACATCATCCAATGAAAAGAACATATAAAAAGAGCTGACTTCAATGTCAGCTCTTCTCAACTATGTTTCAGCTTATTTTCTTTAATACTAATTCTTCATGTTCTTTCGTAGCTGTTAGCAGACCGATAACACCCATTAGGACAAATGAAGCTAAGGAAGCAAAGAACATTGCTAAATAAATATTTGCAATCACATTAAATTGTGTAAAGACTACATATAACGATGCACCTGTGATGACTGCTGCAATCGCACCATAGTTTGTTGCTTTTTTCCAGAAGTAACCTAATGTTATAGGTGCTAATATTCCTGAAATAATCGCGGAAAAGCTGAATTGAATCAATATCGACAAGGAATCCGGACGATCTAAGGAAATATATAATGATAAGAGTCCTACTAAAACAAGCGATCCTTTTGCGACATTCACTGATTGTGCATCTAATTTCGCCTGGCTTATATTCTTCTTAAATACTGGCGCCAATACTTTGTAAAAATCATTTCCAATACTAGTTGTTACACCTAAGTATAAGCTATCTGTACTGGAAAGGATTGCTGAGATAATCCCTACAATCATAATCGCAGCAATAATACTAGGGAATGATTCGATTACATACATTGGAATCGCTGAATCTGCACTATTTAATGTCGGGAAAAGTACCCGCGCAGCTAAACCACCCAGTACCATTAAAGTGGAAATAACAAACAACACAATTCCTGATGATAAGGTGAATGGTGCAAGCTCTTCCTCTGTTTCAATGGATAAAATTTTGTTCAACAAGTGTGGCATTAGGATAAAACTGAATAATAAAAATTGTACAGCCATAATTGCTAACACACTATTATATGGACCATCAACGCCCACAAAAGTGGTTAAATTGGGATCTACTGCTTTCAATTGCTTCGTTAATTCCCCGAATACATTGATACCACCGCCGATTGTCCAAAAGAATGAAATAAAAATTAATATCGAAGCTACAGCCATAAATAGCCCTTGTATACCATCTGTAATCATCTGGGCGAAGGCTCCACCTAGACCAATATATAAAATCGTAATCGTTACCCCAATAATGATTCCCCAGAAATAAGGGATACCAATTACGGTTTCAAAAATGGTAGCAAGACCAACATTTTGACCAACAATGTAATATACATTAAATAATATCAAAAGAGAGACAATGACTTGTAACGTTTTTGAATTATAACGTCGTCCTAACCACTCAGGTACAGTAGAAACTCGCCCGAATTTCTTGCCATAACGCCAAAATGTTTTAGCAAAAATTAATAGACCAACCCATGAAACACCAAAACACCCTAATGTATACCATAAAACCGATGTACCGTGTTGATAGGCTAATCCTGGTACGCCAATAAACAGATTCGCACTAGAATATGATGCAGCAAAACTTGCTCCTACAAGCCAAGGACTAACCTTCCCTCTCGCTGTCGCAAAGCCATTCATCGATTTACTATGAGCACTTCCTTTTTTTCCAATCCATGTTACAAGACCAAAATAAGCAACTAATAATATAATAACAGTCCAAAGAAGTAAACTAGATTCTGTTAACATGCCTTAATACCACCCTTAATTATTTTTATAAAACTTGCTCCAGATCGTTAGTCCGATAACCCAAAACACGGCAACTAAAATGAGATACGTATAAATCATCGCTTAATCCCCTTTCTTTTGAAAAAATGGTAATAGCCGTTCATTTAATTGCTGAAAGGATATTTCTACAGGTAACTGATAACGTAATTCCTGTTCATTGATTAGCAAATGCGTAAGCAACGATGGTCCCTCGGCTAATTGGACAACCCCTACCGCATATGGTGTGCGTTCTTGCCAAGCAGGATGTCCAGCTCGATGGACAATACTCCAAGATTTTAACTTACCTTGCCCCGAGGCTTCTTTCCACGTTAGCTTCGAGCTAAAACAGTTTGGACAATGGGCACGTGGATAGAAAACCCATTGCTTACACTCCTCACATTGTTGCAGATAAAATTGTTTTTCGTTAATCTTATCCCAAAAGGGCTTACTCACTGCTGTAATCGTTGGTTCCGGAAATGATATATTCGTCATTGCTCTCCTCCTAACACTAAAGCAGTTGTTTCACTTAATGTCGCTCCATTTCCTGTTACAAGTGCATGTTTAGCATCAGCAATTTGTCGGTCTCCACCTTCGCCACGTAATTGGATGACTGCTTCAATAATATGTGACATTCCTCCAGCTAGGTCGGCTTGGCCAAAGCCTAGTTGGCCACCATGTGTATTGAGAGGATAATCGCCATCATGACCAAAAGTATGATTTCGGACAAAATCACCGAACTCACCTTGCCTACATATCCCAATGCTTTCTAGCTGCACCGCTACAACACTTGTATAACAATCATAAAGTGATAACAAATCCAGATTTTCCCCGTTAATCTCTGCCTGTTGTAGGGCTTGGGGAATCGAATATGCAAAAGGTAACTGATCCATTGCCGGGGCTTGACTAACCGCACGATGGGTGATTTTTTCCCCTGCTCCTTTTAAATAGACCGGCTTTTTCTTTGCTTGCTTTGCTTTTTCCTCTGAAGTGACAATCACGGCTGCTCCACCCGCACATGGCATAACAATCTCTAACAGTCTTAATGGATCCGATATAATGGGAGATTGCAAAATATCATCTAACTCAACTGGCTTATCATAAAAAATTGCTTTCGGATTTTTTAGTGCATTTTTTCTAGACCAATACGCAATTCTCGCAAAGTCTTCTTGTTTGGATCCATATACTTCCATATGCTCTCTTTTTAACAATGCATAGGACGTATTTGCGCCTGAAGCACCAAACGGAACATCAAATTCACGAATGGGATTACGGTTCGGTGACCGTGGTACTTGTCCTTTTTCATTTTTATTAGCTAGTACACAAACGACTGTTTCACACATTCCTGCTTCAATCGCCGCAGCTGCACGCCAAATCATTCCCGCACCAGTTGCTCCGCCTAGATCAACAGTGTTAGACATAATCGGAGAAACACCTAAATATTCTGACACTGTTGCAGGTACGTGTTGTGGTGTTTCACCTACTTGTGGTCCTACTAACAATCCATCGATTTCGTCTTTCGCTAGACCAGCATCTGCTAATGCAAGCTGAACAGATTCCGCTATTAAGCTTAAAGTTGTTTTTCCTTCAGAGTACCGTACTGGCTTTAGTTCGCCGATACCGATAATTGCACCTTTCGGTCGTTTCACCATTAGTAGCACTCCTTCTTTTTAATATCTGTTAATTCTTGTAGACATTCAGGATTACTAATAGAAGCTTTGTTTTTGACTTCATTACCAATTGCTTCTGTTTTGGCAGCACCTTCGACTTTCTTACCGTTGACTGTGTATGGTATATCATTCACCTGATAAATTCGTCTTGGAACATGGCGTGGTGATGCTTTTTCTCGTATTTGTTGTCGAATGTGCTTGGCAAGATCTTTTGTTAACTGATCAGTTACAACACATAGTACAATCTCTTCATCATTTTCACATGGTAAACCAAATACGATCGAATCTTTAATTTCTTCGATTTGTTCTACCACACTATAAATCTCTGCAGTCCCTATTCTCACACCACCCGGATTTAGCACAGTATCTGCACGACCATAGATGATAAACGATTGATCAATAGTTTGTTCAGCAAAATCTCCGTGTGTCCAAATACCTGGTCGTTCAGCAAAATAGTTATTACGATAACGCTCATCACCATTCTCACCATAAAATGTTAATGGCATGCTTGGGAAAGGTTGTGTACAGACTAGATCTCCCTTTTGACCATAGACAGGTGCATTGCGGTCATCTAACACTTCCATCGCCATCCCTAATGCTTTACAACTAATCTCTCCGCGGATTACTGGATGAACTGGAGACCCCATAACAAAACATCCAATAATCTCTGTACCTCCTGAAATAGATGCTAAGTAAAGGTCTTCTTTTATCGTTTCATATACCCAATCATATTGTTCAGCTACTAGTGGTGCACCACAGGAAAGAATACTCTTTAAGGAAGTTAATGGATACTGATCTTTCAACACAACATCTGCTTTCATTAATGAATCTAAATACTTGGGACTCGTACCAAAATGTGTCAGTCCGATTTCTTCCGCAATATCCCATAAATGTGTTGGATTGTCTGGAAGTACCGGAGCACCATCATATAACAAAACAGAAGCATTACTCGCCAAACCTGATACGAGCCATGGATACATCATCCATGCTGTGTTGGAATACCAGAACAGTACATCTTCTTCATGTACATCACAATGCAATTGGTGTTCTTTCACATGTTGTAATAACGTACCTCCTACAGAATGAACAATTGCCTTTGGCAGTCCTGTCGTACCAGATGTATAAAGGATATAAAGGGGATCACGGAATCCAATCCTTTCAAATTGCGGTTTCTCTGCATCGTTATCGAGTAAGGATGACCAAGTGATTGTGTTAGGTAGTTCACCAGCAATCGTTATAACGTGATTAATACTAGCAATCTGCCTGATTGTTTCTTCTACTTTATCCGAAATATCAAAAGGTTTTTGTTTATACTGATACGTTAGATTGGCGATTAGAACTTTCGGTTGCACTTGGCCAATTCGATCGATTATTCCTTTCGCACCAAAATCTGGTGAACATGAGGTCCAAACTGCTCCAATTGATGTCGCAGCAAGTAAAGCAACTAATCCTTCTATATTATTAGTAGTAATCCCCGCTACACGATCTCCTTTTTTCACGCCTAATTGTTTTAATCCATACTGTGCCTTTGCAACTTGTGTACGTAAGTCATGATAAGTAATCTTCGCTGTTACACCTGTTTCATCTGCTTGATAGGCGGCAATTTGCTTATCTTTACCTTTTAGTAGATTCTCCGCAAAGTTTAATTGAGCATCAGGGAAAAAAACAGCATCTGCCATTGATTCACCTTGGAGATAGAATCTTTCCCCTTTTTCGCCGATAATACTGGCATAATCCCAGACACTAGACCAGAAATCTCCAATATTCGTGATCGACCAACGGTGTAATCTTTCATAAGGAAAAAGTGCCTGATTAACAGATTTCGCAAAAGCTTGAAGATGTGAATGTTCCATATCTTTTTCTGCAGGTTCCCATAATATCTGACTCTTCTTATCTATTGTTTGAGTATTCATTGTTTTCCCCCTTTCTTTGGTACTTCAATAAGAATGGCTATTCCTTGGCCACCACCGCCGCATAGAGAAGCGATTCCTTTACCACCACCACGTCGTTTCAATTCATGTGCTAATGTTAAAACTAAGCGGAAACCAGTACCTCCAAGCGGATGCCCAATTGCAATTGCTCCACCATTGACGTTTACTTTGTCATATCCAATATTTAACGCTTTACAGCTGGCGATCACAACACTAGCAAACGCCTCGTTTATTTCAAAGAGTTCAATATCTTCTACTGTCAATTGCTGTTTATTCAATACTTTTTGAATGGCGTCTGCCGGCTTTGTTTGAAGACTAGCATCAGGTCCGGCCGTTTCCGCCCAGTCGATAATATGTGCAAGTGGTGCTGTTCCAATTTGTTCAGCTTGTTTTGCTGTTGTAACAATTCCAAGGCTTGCTCCATCTGTCATTTGCGAAGCATTACCTGCTGTAATCGTTCCATCTTTTGCAAATGCAGGTTTCAAATTCGCTAATTTATCAACTGTTGTCTGTGGGCGTATACCTTCATCATTTGCTAACACACCATCGATTGGAAGAATTTCCTCCTGCAATAGCCCTTTTTCAAAGGCACTAGCTGCTCTTTGTTGAGACAGAGCTGCAAATTGATCTTGCTCTTCACGGCTAATGTTGTATACACCATTATATTGTTCTGTTAGTGCGCCCATCGATTGATCACTTAATGCACACCACAGCCCGTCATGTAGCAACGTATCAGTAATCGTCTGGTGACCTATACCTTTGATCGATCGAGTCGGGATAATATGTGGTGCATTAGACATTGAGTCAAAACCACCAACAATATAAAATGACCCTTCTTCTAATTGAGTACGGCGCACTGCATCAATAACAGAAGCAACCCCTCCAAGACAGACATTATTTAAGGTGATCGCCGGTGTACTACTATTAAGTCCAGCTTGATGTGCAACTTGCCTAGCAGGGTTTTGACCTTGACCAGCCTGAATAACTTGTGCTAACAATACCCCATCTATCTGAGGAATTGCAGCATGTTTTTCCATTAAGTAATGCAACGGATGGCTTGCTAATGATACTGAATCAATTTCTGCAAGGGCACCGTTCCATTTTCCAAAAGGTGTCCTGATCCCATCTAAAATAACAATTGACATATATGTGATTACTCCTTTTTCTTTTAAATTAAGAAAAGCGCAGAGCGCCCGCTTAAAAACGTAGCGGCTGGAACTAATCAACTGAGATAAAGGAATCACGGTGAGTTTACGAACCGATGATGACTTTCACCTAAAGGCATAAGTGCGACTAAGCCTCTGGTTTCACCAATCGGCAAGTCTTCTTTATCGTAGGACAATTCGTGAAGTCGCCTAGTTTTTGGGCGCTCGGAGCTACATCTGTGCAAATTTTATACTTTCCTTACAAATAAAAAAGCCCTCTTCGATAAAAAGAGGACTCTACTACTCTTCTTATCTCTCAGGAGTACTCCTGTTGGAATTAGCACCTTTTAAGCAATCGCTTAATGGTTGCCGGGTTTCATTGGGCCAGTCCCTCCACCTCTCTTGATAAGCTTATAGATATAATGTTTGTGATTCTTATAATAAAAAAATCTCTCTATATCGAGATAGAGAGATACATTACGTAACGATGAATCTCTTATCTCTTCTAAGTGAAAACACTCAGACGGAATTGGCACCTATATTAAGTAAAACACTTAATGGTTGCCGAGGCTTCTTTGGGCCATTCCCTCCACCTCTCTTGATAAGACAAGATTAATGTTCAGTTTTCATATCCTAGTAATACACTGTACTTTACATGCTTTTGTTGGAATTGTCAATATATTTCGACAATTAAAAGAAAGTAATTACGTAAATATTCAATCGCTTTCAAAAATAGGAAATATTATACAAACAATATCAATCCTGTGGTAAAATAATCCATATAATATACTAAAGGAGGATTATATGAAATCTATCAAACTCTCGTTTATCGGCTTGCTGTTACTTGTATTACTTTTTAGTGTTCCTACAACCACAATGGCACAAGAGGAATCTGGGATTGACTTTGACAAGCCTGTTGTTCTCGTTCATGGTATAGTTGGTGCACCGTACAATTTCTATAGTATCGAACGAAAATTAAGAAGTATTGGGTACGACAGATCTGATTTGCATGCGTTGAACTACCCCCACTTAACCTCCTTTCAGGATGTTTGAAGTGGGGGATTCTTGGGAACAGAGCGTACTTATTAGGTTATTTCTTCCCTAACAGTGGTTTCTCTTCTTTACCAAGCTATCCCCGTAGTCCCTACGGTTTTATTGGTTGTTGAAGCCGAAGCTATCATTCGTAATCCTTCGGCTAGAATATTTTTGCTCGCATTGACATCTCGATCGTGGTGCGTATGGCAAACTGGACAAGTCCATTCCCTTATCTCAAGCGACTTTTTGCCATCGTGATATCCACAAGTAGAACATAGTTGACTGGATGGAAACCATTTACTTATTTTCACGATCGTTTTGCCGTACCATGCTGCTTTGTATGTTAGCTTGGATACAAAGCTCGACCATGATACGTCAGCGATAGATTTTGCTAGTTTATGGTTGCGCAACATGCCTTTCGTGTTCAAGTCTTCGATACAGATTACATCGTGGTTTTTGATAAGGTCTGTACTTAACTTGTTAAGGAAGTCGGCACGTTGATTCATGACTTTTTCATACAATCTCGCAACTTTTTGTTTTTGTTTTTGATAGTTTTGTGCATCGAGTAAGTCCGTTCCGTTGTTTTTCGCATGTTGGGCACGTCTGGACAGTTTTCTTTGTTCTCGTTTTAATTTCTTTTCCATTTTAGTGGTGAATCGATGATTATCCACGTTTTGTCCATCCGAGAGAATCGCAAAGTCCGTAATACCTAAGTCAAGTCCGATAGCTGATTCTGTTTCTTTGAATGGTTGTACTTCTGTTACTACAAGAATCGAGCTGAAATATTTTCCGCTTGGATTACGTCTGATGGTGGCATTTAGGATCCGCCCTTCGACTTCTCGACTTTTGGCAAAGCGAACGAACCCGAGCTTCGGTAGTTTGATTTGGTTCCCTTTAATGGAGATATTGCCATTTGTATGTTTAGTCGTATAGGATTGAACAGGATGCTTTTTGGACTTGAGTTGTGGAGCTTTGGTCTGCTGTTTAAAGAATCTGGAGAAGGCATCGGAGAGGTTTTTTAGGGAGGATTGGAGCGCAATGCTGTCTACTTCTTTTAACCAGCTCCATTCTTCTTTTAAATGAGGTAGTTGAGCAGAACAAGCGTTATACGTCAGCCCTTTCCCTGTTTCTTGGTATGTATCGTTCCACTTAGCTAAAAAATGGTTGAAGACAAAACGAGAACAGCCGATGGTTTTCGCAATTTGTCTTTCCTGTTCTTTCGTTGGATAGATACGGAATTTGTAGGCTTTATTAACAAGCAATGCTTTCACCTCTCTCGGTATCACGATACATCTATTATACTATATATTGCATGGTGGATACATCATTTTAGGGGAAGAAACTCATACTCTAGCTAGCTTTCAATGATAGTAATGGCACTCGAACAATCGGACAATGGAGATGGCTAAAACCATCTCCTGTCCGAAGGCGATTCATCTCCCACCTACGCATTCTCATTCCTTGAGGTGGGAGTCTTCTCGCCTATTGCTGATAAAGTAGATAAAGTAATTACACTTGAAGGTGCTAATCGCTTAGGGGCAACTTCTGTTCCATCAGAAGTTGATTTCACTTCTATCTACAGCAGTTCAGATTCTATCGTATCTATCAGTTTGTCAAGAATTAGTGGTGCTGACAATATTCATGTTTCAGGCGTATCACACCTTCGTCTTTTAACGAGTAGCAGAGTACAAGATCTCATTGTTGAAAGTTTAAGAAATTAATAATATTCACTATCTAGAAGTCGTTTGGTATTTTTCCGCCAAACGACTTCTTATATTTATTGCTATACTATTTGAGCCATTCTTCCGCTAATGTTCCATAAACAACATGGTCCGTATAGTGATCATATAACCATTCAGCACTTCTAATACGTCCTTCTTCCACAAATCCAAGTCGTTTAGGTATATCTCTACTTTTTTGATTATGGGTGGCCGCTCTAATTTCTACTTTGTTAAGTTTTAGTTCCATAAAAGCATAATCTGTTAGCGTTTTAGCAACCCTTGTCATAACCCCGTTTCCTTGATACTCAGCCCCTAGCCAATAACCGATATATGCGATTTTATTGGACCAATCGATACTATTAAAACCAGCAACCCCGACAATCTCCCCATGATATAAAATGACTGTAGTAAGACTTTTATTGTCAGCAAAGCCTTTCAAACTGGATTGAATGAACTCCCTTGTATCCTCTACTTTTACTGTTGCATCAACCCAAGGTAGCCATTCTCGTAAATAGTTCCTTGAATTTTCAGTTAGATCAAATATCCTTTCTGCATCTCTTAAGTCAATTAGTTTCAAAGACAAATCCTCATCTATTTTATATTCAAACATGTCAGTCCCCCCAATTGGTAAATTGAAAACATTTTACCAGAATATGTGATTTAATGCTAGTACTTTTTGATAAAGCTGAAACAAAATTATTGGAGCTATGACAAAAATACGGAACATCACACTTGATAGGTGCGTGCTTTGCATCGTTGGGAAATGTTGTTAAAGAGGATTACTTGTTTTTTGCAAAAAAAATCCCCTTCCATGGATAATCGACTATATCCTTGAGAGACAAGAAGATATCCATGGAAGCGAAGCACTTTTCCAAGCACGAGAACGAGAATTAGTTATTCCCTGGAAAAAGTTTTTCTAAGTTTAATCAGTCCACCCGTACAGATCAAATGGCTGACCATCTTGATAATTTTCAATTGCTTGTTGAACATAAGGAATGATATTTTCCGGCAGATTGTTGAGTGGATACCATGCTAACTCATCACATTTGTCAGGCTCTTTATTAATAATATCTCCTGTCCACTTCTTAGCTGTCAAAAAGAAATCAATCCGCTCCTCCTCTGCCCTACGATGCATAACTCCAACGATGTTCAAGTCTTTTTTGGATATAGTAATGCCAGCCTCTTCTAATGCTTCTCTTTGAGCAGCAGTAATCACATCTTCTCCTCCATCGACATGACCAGCTAAGACACTATAGTTGCCATCTTCATATCCTGTGTTATATCGTCTAAGTAACAGAATCTGATCATCTTTTAATAGAAAAATATGTACTGCAGCAATTACTTTGAATCTATCTTTTACCATGATTGATCACCTCTTCTTTAGAATACCATGAATCATTTGCAATTTCAGGAAATTTGGAGGTGGTTAACTAAATAGATTTTCACTTTTCTTTTTATAAGTAATACGTTGTACAATGCCAGTGTTTGCTATTTGTTTTTCTTTTACCTTTCCACCCCATCTTTAATAGTTCTTTTGCAATCAACATATTAAAAAAGCCATGCCCAATCAAGGCAACAGAACCATATGTTTCAGCATACTCTATTAATAATTGTGCAGCTTTTCGGGCTCGCTTTTTTGCATGAGTTATCGACTCACAACCTTTTGCATTTCCGAAAAACCACAAACACCTTAGTAAAAATGCCCAGATACTTGAGGGTATCTTTACCCCTCTAAGAGAGGAGCTAGGTAATTCTGTTTCACGAAAAATTCGATTGGGTACAAAGTCAAGGCTGGGATGCATTAGTTTTGCAGACTGAATCGACCTTTGTAAATCACTTGTCAAAATCAAATTGGCTGTCCGTACTTTCTTCAGTGTCTCCAAAGGATAGAAATCCTCTTTCAAAACGCCACTATTATCATAACTGCTCACCCAATCATTAAATTCTTCAGCCGTTAACCAACGATTAGTTGTGAATTCCGATTTGCCATGTCTAATTAATGAAATATCCATACACCTACTCCTCTTCACTGGCTACAGTGTCCACTCTATCAGCAACCCAGCATATGTTAAGCCTCCGCCAAAACCATATAATAGGACTTTATCGCTTTTCATAATCAACTCATCACTTGTATCAACGATCTTCTCTAAAATAATTGGTCAATCTTCGTTCTTGTATAGATGAACCTATTGCTGTAATTCGAGCTTTGGAATTTGCCATCACTTTTCATGTTTGTTTCCATTTTAACACTTGATCCTAGGATCTGGTGCTAATTTAATACAAAAAATACCATTTCGTTTTTGAAATAGATTTTTAATGCTTCGTATTCTTAATCATTCTGATCGGATAGTTGAGAGCTTTTCTTATACAAGGCAAATCTTTCTTTAGGAAGTCTTTGCATGAAAGCTATAAATAATATGAATGAAAATTGAGCAAAAGTTAATAAAACGAAAGAAGAAGTAACTAAAAATAAGAATATTAAAAATAGGAAGATTATCAAGGAAATAACCGCGATCCATATATCTTGCTTAATCAATTTTCTTCCTCTCTGAATATAATCTTCTATCATGGTTTGAGTTAGATATATTTCTCTTATTTTTTTAGGTATCATTTTTTTATAGACTAAACTCCCTAAAATAATACCTACTAAAATAACGGCAATTACTACTATTGTCTTTCCTAAACTGGAAAATGTATAACTAATTTCTTGCAAGCTTCTCATAAATGCTAGAATTGCGAAAAAACTAATCCAGTAACCCGTTTGGTTCATATCACTACTATGATCAATTCTATACGTATAGTTGGTATGTATATCAACATAAATGGTATATTTGTGTGCCTTTTTATCTTCCGTGTAAATAGGAATTAAATTCATCCGAATCACTCCGAACCTGCCTTTGTTTTCTGTCTAAAATAAGAATCTAATTTCTCTTCGGGTATCATTTTTCCATTTTCGTCTTTTACTGGCTTTAATCTGCCGTTTAGTTCATAATTAAAGCTATCAAACCGGAACTTGCAATAAAGTATGACTAGTTGTTCTGGAAGGATAAATAACATTACCCAAAAAATTACTATGGAAAGTATTATCACAAACATTACATCATAATGACCTGTATTAAAGTTTCTAATTAGAAATTGTATAACAAAAGATATACTTATCCCTATTAAAATAACTACAGGCAAATAAGATGTTTTTTCAAATTTCCCACGCTGTTTATCTTTTTTAAACCCCTTCCGATAGAATCCGTTATTTAACAAAATAATAAAACGAACAAATGTTATTATAAATACGATTCCACCTATCAATAATGTCATATAAGTAAATTGTAAAAGAGAGTCCTCGTTTGACAATATAGTCCCTACTGCCATTAGAGAAATCAGATAAACTGAAACCCCAAATAAATTTTGAGATACCAACATACTTACAAAGTACTGAACCTTTTGTGAACGCAAATATATATATGGTATCGAATAAATCACAGATATTGTTGCTAATATTGATGATGCAATTAAATGAATCTTTACAATTAAATCTTTAGATGGGTAATTTGAGAACCCACCTACAAAAAACTCTAAAAATAGTAAAAAAGCTTGAAGAAATATTGACAATATTAAAATGGAGCCTAATGATTTAGGACTTTGCCTTTTTGATTCAAGAGGTCGTCTTAAAACTAAAAAGTACTCTTCATTTAAATTGTTTAACATACTAAAGACCACCCTCAATATTATCCCAATTAGAACTTAAAAGATTTCTATGCTATGGACGATTAAAAAATAGGCAAGAAAAATTTATTCTCCTTCACCTGATATTTTACTCCTCTATCTCTACTTCAGTGTGAATCATTTTCATTCGAATATTGTTGTATTCTTTCAAATGTAGCATAAAAATCCTTTGCTTCATCAGCTTGTCTTAATACTAATGCTTCTCTTAGATTAAATCACTCTTAAAACCCAATTTCCGTTACCTCTCTGAATTAAACAGGATTATTTATCCGGAGACAGTAGGTAAAATAAACAAATTTATTCTCGCCTTTAGATGAGAAAACTGAGAAAAAATGATATTGATATATCCCTTTAGTATGGAATTAAACCTTGTAATTAATGTACTCCACTTTCGAATTCATGCGCAATTATGTAGTTTCATATACTAGTAAGTGGTCAAATTGAACACTTCTTACTTAGCACCTCTTCTCGAAAATCAAATGTTTGCTAATTTCGAAATTCCATTTCAAAATCTGTACTAACATTACCATCCGCATCTCTCACTGGTTTCAAACGACCATTCTGCTCATAATTAAAACTATCAAACTTATATTTGCAATATAAAGTAATGAGTTGTTCAGGCAGAAGATATAGCATAAAGTAAAATGTCATAATGAAAATTGTCGCAAACACTAAAATATCCATCCCGTTAAAATCAAAATTTCTCACTAAATACTGAACAACAAATGTAGTACCGATACCCAAAAATAAAATAATTGAAATTAGTGTTTTAGACTCTAACTTCCCCCTAAGTTTATCTTTTTTCGATCCTTTTCTATAACTACCTTTTTTTAATTGAACAATAATACGTATAAAACTAACAACGAATAAAATACCACCAATAAAAAGAGTGGTGTAAGTAAAATTCAATAGATTCTCTACAGTATATGTAAATTCAGCACTAATTACGACTAATACAGTTATATATGTTGAAGCTGCAAACAAATTATGAGCAACTAATTGAAATATTAAGTATTGCATCTTTTGAGATTTTTTATAGACAACAGGAATGGAATAAACAACGGAAACAACACATAAAACAATGGAAATTGCTAAATGAGTCTTAATAATAGTATCAATGCTCGGGAAAGTTGAATAGCCTCCTATAAAGAACTCTAAAAGAAACATAACAGCTTGTAGAAATAGAATAACCCAAAATATTTTACCCAGTTGTGAAGGCTTTTGCCTTTCAGATTCAAAATTTCTGCGCAACACTAAGAAGTCCTTTTCAGATAATTCTTTAAACATAAAACACACTCCTTTTTTTAAAGGAAATAGCCTTTCACCTATATTTATTGCAGATATGGAAAATTAGCTTTTTTCATAAATCCATTAGCCGCAACATCAAAACCAATTAGCCATACCAAAATTTGAGCATAAATCTGATTTGATAAGTTATGATATCTTCTAATTTTAGTGGTTTTTTCTTCTACAACTATTATCCCACCCTTTCACCTGATCCCATTGGATAAATATTTCCCTCTTTGTCGAAATTAAAGCTTTTGAATCTCTTTTTACAATAGAGGATGACTAATTGTTCGGGGAGTACGAAGATCATCCCATAAAACAGTAGCATACCAATTATACCAATCATTAGAAAATTAATTTCAATCCTACTGACATGACTAACAAAAAATTGAATAAAATAAAATATTCCTAATCCACCTATAACTGCATGTGGTAGGAACGATTTTGCTTCAAATTTTTGACGAGTTTGCCCTTTACTTCTACCTTTTCTATATTTTCCTTGTTTTAATAGCAAATTGAACCTTATACAAGTTACAATAAATACCAATAATCCAAGTATTAACGTTAAAATAGTAGCAAATATTAAAGAGGCTATAGTTGCATCAGTCCGTCCAATAGTGTGTAGTGTCCAAAAATAAGGAGTAATTCCAAAAATATTTTGTGAAACTACAATACTAACAAGATACTGAGATACTTCCCTTTTTTTGTAAACAGAGGGAATAGCAAATATAGCTGATAGTATAATAATCGCAATAGTTAAAATCGAATGAATCAAAAAAATAGTTGTTTTATTTGGAAGTTGTGATTCGTACCCTAATACTATATGAGTTATAGAAACCATTAATATTTGAAGAAATATGCCTAATGTTAGCATACCACCAAAATTATTTGGACTTTGCCTGCCAGATTCTAAAGCACCTCTTAAAACATAAAAATCCTCTTCTTTCAATTTATCTAAAAACACATTAAAAAACTCCTTGATATAGGACTAATCAACCTACTAGCTTATTGCAGCAAATTATTTGTCATCATATCATCTAATTTTATTTATTGTTTTTAAAACATTCACTCACATTTAAAAATATGGATTACTTGTCGTTTGATAGGTAATGACATTTTCAAATATTAATGTTCTATATCATTCTTAACCCACCTTTTCGCCAGACCCCATTGGATAAATATTTCCCTCTTTGTTGAAATTAAAGCTTTTGAATCTCTTTTTACAATACAGTATGACTAATTGTTCGGGAAGTACAAACATCATTCCATAGAACAATATGATACCAATTATTCCTATCATTAAAGAGTTCAATTCAATCCTACTAACATTACTAGTAATAAATTGAATAAAATAAACTATTCCCAAACCGCCTATAACTACATGAGGTAAGAACGACTTCGCCTCGAATTTTTGACGTGTTTGATCCCTACTAGTTCCCTTTCTATATTCTCCTTTTGTTAATAATAAATAAAATCTTACACTAGTAACAACAAATACCAATAACCCTAGTATCAATGTTAAAATCGAAGCCAAAATTAAAGACGTTATAGAAGCATTAGTGCTTCCTAAAATGTGTATCGCGATAAAGAATGAAGTAATGCCAAAAAGATTCTGAGAGATTATAATACTAATGAAATACTGAAAAACTTCCATTTTCTTATAAACAGTTGGAATGGCAAATATCACGGATAATATAATAATCAGAATAGTAATGGTGGAATGAACCCATAAAATATTATTTTTATAAGGGAATTGTGAGTCGTATCCTACTACAACATGCGCTAAAAAAACCATTAACGCTTGAAGAAAAATAGCTAAGGTAAACATACCACCAAAATTATTAGGACTTTGTCTACCAGATGCTAAAGCACCTCTTAATACATAAAAATCTTCTTCTTTTAATTTGTCTAAAAACACAATAAAAAACTCCTATCATGAGCTAAAGCAACAAGCTAGTTTATTGCACTTTCTAGGTATAGAAGCAAAGCAGTTGCTACAAAAGTAAATGCTTTTTAGCACAGAAGCGAACCAACATATATGTTATACTTTTCGTTATTGAAAAATTAATATAAAGAAGTTATATAATTAGCCAGTCATCTTAAATCTTACTTTTGTAATTCCATCTAGAACAGTTAAAGTATTAGATATTGATACAATTAATAAAGTAAGCGTTGCAATAAATAACATTATTACATTTCCTAACTGAATAAATGCCCAAAAACTTATTATGGTAAAAACTAAGCAAAATACATACGCTAAAAAACATTGAAAAACTTGTTTAAAAGAATTTGGTCTAATCCATACGAACTTCCTAGAATTCCTATCAGTTTTAATAAGTAATTCAAATTTCCTTTTATTTCTACTACTTAAGTAGATTCGTAATATAATTACAAACATTATTACAATTAAAGAAATAGTAAGGTTAATTCCTGGAGTACTTTGTATATTGAAAGCATCTGCTAATGGCCTAAGTAAATTAGCTATAATAATTGCTACCCCCGTAGTTAGAATAGTATTCGTATTATTATTCATCGGATCTTCTTTTGAAAATTTCAGTTTTTTATCGGTTGCTTGTTTATTAATTTTATAAATCTTATTAGGCGTTATCCATGTTAAAAAAGGAAAAAGTATTTTCCATATTGACTGGTTCATATCTAATATATATCTTTCTTCATTGATATCTAAAATTCTAAATCTAACATTATTACGTAAACGTTGTACTTCACACTTCATAACTTTTACCACCCCCAATTCATTGGATTTATTTCATCTACACCCTTACTAATTGCCTCACCAGCCTTTTTGGCAAGATCTCCAATTGCTTCTCCGGGCCCTTCACATTTCATAAATTTTACCACGCTCAATTCATAGGGTTAATTGCTTCCAATCCTTCACCTAGTACCCTAATCCTCTAGCTCTACTTCAGTGTGATCTAACCTTATATCAATATTCTCTTCTGTTAAGTCCATAAATATCTCTTCATCTTCTGGTTTAACATCTAATAAAAAAGGTACAGCACTATCTGTTTCAATTTTACCGAATTCTTCTTCATGTAAAGTCACAGGCTTATTTTCAAAGATGTAATTATCATTTTGCTTGCCCAATGTAAGTTGAAAATAAATACTTTGAATTGGTGCGTCTAATCGATTCACACCAAGAAAAAGTATAGATAGCCTGCCTTCTTCGTTATACACGAGATCACGCGGATATACAGTAAAATCATTGGGAAAACCCGCTTTTGGGTCAGCTTTAATAACTTCATTTAATTGACTATACATTTCATTGTTTTCAATGGTTATTCCTTGTTCTTCATCTACTTTTGTAACCTGTAATTTTAAGTCTGGAACTTCACTTGACTGTGATTTATCAGAAGACCCCACTGTTGCTTTACTTTCAGAATCATCTAATTCTTCCGTTACTTCTAGTTCTTTTGCTTTTTTCGTACTAGATTCAACCGGTTCCTCCTCAGCCTCAGTATTCGTTTCATCTGTTGCCATGTCCTCATCCAAGTTACTGCATCCTGCGATAAATGAAACAACCGCTATATATATAAATAGTTTTTTCAATTTATAATTTAACCTCCTGATCTTAAAATAGTTCTCAATTTTTGAATTAACTTTTTAGTCATTCTTATTACTAACTTTTATTGATGAGGTTGAATCTTATCAATCTACATAGTAATATAATATGATTTAGTCCCTATTTTCTTATCAACGTTATATTCAGTCATTTTTATAAAATCCGTTACTTTCTAAATAATACTTCTTTGTCTTAGGAAAAACCTTTGTATATATAAGAGTGAATATCCAAGTAGTTAGTATTGTTGGTATTAAAATAATAAATCCAATGGAATCAAAAATAGCACCAATTAATATATAAATAACCGTAATATACATGATCGACATTATTAATAAATACATATATGCCGCATACATAAATGGGAAATATTTACTTTAGAACTCAAATCTTTAGACTTTATTTATTAATTACTTATTTTCTCTGATTTCTTGTGTGCCTATTCTAAAAGGATATGTTAAGAATCTCTTCATATTTATTTACCACCAGACCGTTGTAACTTAAATCGATTGATAGGAATAGGAGCTTAGAACTGAACAATTCTATAGTGAAATTCCTGAATTTGATAGTGATGGTATAATAATTGAAGAATCACGAAAATAATTGTTTGACAGCTTCTTCTCGCATTTTAGTTCACCTCACCTAAAAGAAGGCAAAGAAACAAGAACATCTGCTTCTTTGCCCTTCCTCCTATTCGTCTAGTTCCAAATCATAGTTATCTAATCTTAAGTCAATATTCTCTTCCGTTAATTCCATAAATAAAATATCTACTTATGTTCAAACCTTATCAAGCGGTCCGTTTACTTTTCCCTCAACATAACTTCCCTTATTTTCTACTTTCCAATCGTTAAACAACTTCTGAAATCTTTCTTCTTCCTCATCTTGAAATCCTTCAAACACTACTTGATCTATATTCTCATGATTAAAATAAAAGACGTTGTCTGGAACTAACCCCTGCGGATATAAACACCCAGAATAATCAAACATTTGGTTTTCACCCTCTACTTCAATTATCGGTCCTCTATTTAAAACCATTAATTTACTTGTTCCTTCATTCAGATATACAATTGAACCTATTGGTAACATACTTATTCCTCCCTCTATATAATTCAAATATCGTTAATATACTC
>NZ_WJID01000083.1:0-22730 GCF_010994055.1 Gracilibacillus thailandensis
TCACACAGGCAGAGCCTGTGGTTTTAAAAGACGTAATAACAATCAAAAAAAGAGACCGCTCTGGGTCTCTTTTTTTGATTGTGCTTATTCTTTTACACTTGCTGGTACTTCTACGCCTAATTTAGCAGCAACACCTTCTGCTAATTCAGGAGCTACTTTGTAGAAGTTTTCTAATTGACGGTCCACAATACCTTCGCGAGTTACAGCACTCATGTGGTCAGCGAAGTTTTGAATTAAACGCTCGCGCTCTTCATCATTCATTACATCACGGAATAATGCACGAGGCTGAGAGTAGTGATCATCTTGATCATATGGAACACTATCAGCAAATCCGGAAACTTCATATGGACTAATTTTGTTTTCAGGTGTTTCTTTTGGTGCATCACTAAAGCTATTAGGTTCATAGTTTGGTGCGCTGCCACCATTACCATCATGGCTCATGAACCCATCACGTTGATAGTTATTAACCGGTGATTTAGCACGGTTAATTGGTAATGACTCATGGTTTGCTCCAATACGGTAACGATGTGCATCAGAATAGGCAAACAAACGACCTTGAAGCATTTTATCTGGAGATGCTTCAATACCAGGAACAAAGTGTCCAGGAGAAAATGCTGCTTGCTCTACTTCTGCAAAATAGTTCTCAGGATTACGATCTAATACCATTTTACCAACTTCAACTAATGGATAGTCTTCATGTGGCCATACTTTTGTTACATCAAATGGATCGTAACGGTAGTTTTGCGCGTCCGCTTCAGGCATGATTTGAACTTTTAATGTCCAAGAAGGATAGTTACCTTCTTCAATAGCATTAAATAGATCTTCAGTATGATAGTCAGGATTTGTACCTGCAAGTTCATCTGCCACTTTAGGATCTAGGTTTTTAATGCCTTGATCTGTTTTGAAGTGATATTTCACATAGAATGCTTCTCCATCTTTATTTACCCATTTAAATGTGTGGCTTCCGTAGCCATTTTGATGACGAAGAGTCGCAGGGATACCACGGTCAGAGTGTAAAATAGTAATTTGGTGAAGTGACTCTGGTGATAATGACCAGAAATCCCAAACCGCATTTTTGTCTTTTAAGTGTGTTTGCGGGTTACGTTTTTGTGTATGAATAAAGTCTGGGAATTTAATCGCATCACGGATAAAGAATACTGGCGTGTTATTCCCAACTAAATCATAGTTCCCTTCATCTGTATAAAATTTAACAGCGAAACCACGCGGGTCACGTACTGTATCGGCAGAACCTAATTCGCCAGCTACAGTGGAGAAGCGGATGAACATAGGTGTTTTTTTGCCTACTTCAGATAAGAAGTCTGCTTTTGTATATTTAGAAACGTCATTTGTTACTTCAAAATAGCCGTGTGCTCCTGCACCTTTAGCGTGTACAACTCTTTCTGGCACTCTTTCACGATTAAAATGAGCTAGTTTTTCTAGTAAATGAACGTCTTGAATTAATGTTGGTCCTCTATGGCCTGCAGTAATGGAGTTTTGATTATCTCCTACTGGCGCACCAGAAGCAGTCGTTAAGTATTTTTTTTCTTGACTCATATAATGTAACACCTCTCCTTTATTCTTTATATTACATCTTTTATTATAATACAAATCTTATGAAAATCAATATTTTTTTATAATAATTTTAAATAAATTTTGTGTGAAATCTATGACTTCTTCCATTTGTTAAGGTGTTAAACCATAGTTTCACGTTATATTTCTTTACCTGATAAAAATATTAACTAAACAAAAAATAGAGCAGCTATTTATTAGCTACTCTAATGGAATGGGAAACATCCTTGAACTTTTGTTGATTGGGGGTAACAAAAGATATGTGTAAAGGGAATGTTTCATCACTCTATGTGATTAAATATATTATAACGATAATGAGAATCATTTTCAATAGAAAAGTTCAATTTTTTTAAAAAATTTCCTGCAAATCAAACACAAGAAATTTCAAGCTTACCGGTGTATACTATATAGATGAAGGAAGTGATATAGAATGGTGTTGAATTTACAAAAAGTAGGACTAAAAAAAGAAGGAAATTGGATACTAAAAGATATCAATTGGAAAATAGAGAAAGGAGAGCACTGGACATTATTAGGATTGAATGGTGCAGGAAAAACAGCGCTTTTACATATGTTATGTTCCTATTATTTTCCAACAGAAGGCCAAGTTAATGTGATTGGAAGACAATTTGGTAAAGATGTACTCGGAGAGCAGTTAAGACAACAAATCGGTATTGTTTCTTCCATCTTAAAACAACGAATTTATGGTACGGATAGTGCATACCAAGTTGTATTAAGCGGTGCGTTTGCTTCGATTGGTTTATATGAAACCCCTACAGACGAGATGCGTGCCAAAGCACAACAGCTATTGAAGGATCTTGATTGCTTCTCTTATGCTAATCGTGCCTATCGAACATTATCTCAAGGGGAACAGCAACGAGTATTAATCGGACGAGCACTCATGAACGATCCCAAATTATTAATTTTAGACGAGCCGACAAATGGATTAGATTTTATTGCAAGAGAGAAATTACTAGAGTCGATTGAGCATATTAGTCAAGGGGAAAATGCAGCTTCGATTATATATGTCACACATCATGTGGAGGAAATAATACCAACTTTTTCGAAAACTTTGTTATTAAAGGATGGACGTGTATTTAATCAAGGCCCAACAAATGCTATGATCAATTCGGAAAATTTAACAGAATTTTTTGGTGTACCAGTAGAGGTAGATTGGACAGAACGGCGTCCAAGGTTAAGGAAGAAATAACATCTTAGGAGTAGACTTAAATGTTAAATCATTTGAACCAAATACTACAACGAATTATGCCCTTTATCGCGCCAGCAAGTGTAATTATTGGGGTATTATTTGCAGATTTTTTTATTCAATTTGATCATTGGGTTATCTGGATTTTTGCATTTATGACATTTGCAGGGAGTTTGAGCCTAAATTTTGTTGCTCTATATCGAGTGGTTGCTCATCCTTTATCGATATTGATAGCACTTGTTATCTTACATATTTTAATGCCTTTATGGGCGTTTCTAATCGGAACACTCACCTTTAGCAATGATCATTTAACGGTTATTGGTTTTGTATTAGCAATGATTATTCCTACAGGGATTACAAGTTTCATTTGGGTTTCTATGAATAAAGGAAATGTCGCCTTAACATTATCCATTATTTTAATCGATACGATCTTATCCCCTTTTATTGTCCCATTATCGCTATCATTATTTATCGGAGCATCCGTTGATTTAGAAGTATGGGCGATGATGAAAGGTCTGTTTATCATGATCGTTATTCCGTCTATATTAGGTATGATTTTACATGAAACAACACGTGGAGGAATTCATGAGAAATGGAGTCCTCGCTTAGCTCCTTTTTCGAAAATAGCATTAGCATTAGTCATTATGATCAATAGCTCAGAAGTTGCAGATTATTTATTGGATGTTGATTTTCATCTGATTAAAGTAGCTATAACGATGTTTTTTGTTGCTGCTAGTGGCTATTACTTAGCTTGGTTGTTGTCGAAGTGGTTAAAACGGACTAGTCAAGATGTGATTTCCTTAACGTTTAGCAGTGGAATGAGAAATATTAGCGCCGGAGCCGTTATAGCAGTGCAGTATTTTCCTGGATCAGTGGCAGTTCCGGTTGTTGTCGGCATGTTATTTCAACAAGTTTTGGCTTCTTTATACAGTAAATTTCTGCAAAGAAGAAAATAAATATAAATATTGTGAATATTCTAAAAAATGATAGAATTAACTATTGAAGTGTATGTTTTAATGAAAGGAGGACAAAAATGACGGAGGATCAATTACCGAAAGATAATGAAGAGCAAAAGTCAGAGCAACAGTCAAAAACATCAACAGGATTAGATCAGAATATCGCAGGTTTATTATCGTATTTAGTAGGGTTTGTTACTGGTATTATTTTTTTATTGTTAGAGAAAGAAAATCGCTTTGTCCGTTTTCATGCACTGCAGTCGATTTTTACATTTGTACTTTTGATTGTGATTAATACGGTTCTTGGTATGATACCTTTATTAGGATGGTTTGTAAGTATTTTAATCGCACCTTTAACACTAGTTTTATGGGTTTTCTTAATGGTAAAGGCCTATCAAGGGCAATATTTCAAGCTACCTTGGATTGGTGACATGGTTGAACAACAATTAGATAAATAATGATATAATCCTGATCTGATGTTTACATCAGGTCTTTTTTTCTTAGCACAGAAAGTAGAAAAATTGCTTGCAAAAAACGTACAAAACGAAGGGGTTGCCAAAAGAGATTTTGGTAACCCTTCGTTTTTATTCATGAATCAGGCACCTACTTAATAATATGAAAGTAAAGAAGAAAAGAAAGAAGGTGCCCTTATGATTACATGGTTATCTTTTGTTTTATTATCACTTGCAACATTTCGTTTAACAAGATTGATCGTTTATGATAAAATCACAGGCTTTATTCGAGCACCTTTTTTTGAAGTAGAAGAAAAATGGTTGCCCGATGGTAGCATAGAAGAGACGGTGATGTTTAAAGGAAACGGTTGGAAAAGATGGATTGGTGAATTATTACGGTGTCACTGGTGTACGGGCATTTGGTCATCTTTATTTTTATTTTTAGGTTTTCATTTTTACTCTACTATATTTATCCCGATTATTATTGTATTGGCGGTTGCAGGAGTAGCATCGATTATTGAAGTCATTATTTCTTACTTTATTTAATCATTCATGTATCTTTATTCCTACTTCTTCCTTTTATAGCCACTGCAACTACATGACTTTTTCCTTCGTCCTTTTTTACGTCTGCTAACAGACCGTTGTGTAATGTTGGACATGATCAAAACTCCTTCATCATACAAGATTATGAAACATTCCTATATTATTTTATGAGGTCGCTATAAAAGCGTTCGGGAGTTACATAAAAACGGTGAAAAAGTCTAATTTCTTCTACTCAAGAAAAACAGGGAAAGCCCACCCGTTCCTGTCCAAAGTAGTTATTTTGACATGAATAATAGGCGTAACAACCGCTGCGGCTTGCCCACTTCGATTTCCATGGGGCGTGTCTTCAGCTAACTTTTGTAAAGAAGATCGCTTTACAAAAGTGGATCTTCAGATCACGCTGATCCCACGGAAAGGGAAGCGGGCAGCCGGAGTGATGCTTTCCGTCTACATATCATTTCAAAATGACCACCTATGATACAAAAACACTATCATGCCGCGTATTATATACTTTCCTTATAAACAAAATAAGCCGAGGAAGGAGATTCCTTTTCCTCGTCCTTTCTAAATTTATCCTCATATCACGAGGAAACGCATATAAATCGATTGTTTTTGTTGCTTTTTTGTGAAGTGTTTCTCAATTAACTGTGTGTTATAATTGATTTTATTTAAAAGAAAGGGAAGGATACAGTACATGTGGGTTGTTATTGTTGTTTGTATTATAGTCGTAATTGCAGTATTAGCATTGTCCATTATGACATTAAATAAAGGGTATGGGTATCAGCATACAATCGATCCGTTACCAAGCGAGCAGGAAAGTAGTGAAGAAACCGAAGCAAGAACAGATCAATCAGAGAAAAATGCGAATGAAAATAAAAACAGTGACCGATAAAAACAGAAACGGTCACTGTTTGCTCGTTGACAAAAGTGCCGTTTTTAAGGTGCATGCGGACATCTATTCCGCTATTCGTCGAAAATACAGTTAAATTTGATCGAAAAAAGCCAAATAAGGGATTAAATGTCCGCAAAACCCAAAAAACGGGTGCTATTCTGTTAAATAACGCACTCAATGTGCGCTCAATAAATGTTAACACTAAGTGACTTTCATTAGTTCGCAGTAGTTAGCCCCAACTTCCGTTTCGCTAAGGATTAGTGGAAGCCTTATGCCTATCTTATTATAGAGCAGCTTTGTAGATGGCGATCGCATCATCACGGTTCAGTTTTTTGAAGTTACCGAATTCAGGTCTAGCGATCACTGTTTTATCAGCCATTTCCTCGATACTGTCTTCGCCAATATCATAATCAGCCAAGCGAGAAGGAGCTTCGATACTATTCCAGAATGCACGAAGTTTAGCAATTCCTTCTAAGCCAACTTCTTTATCTGATTTACCACTTGGATCTACATCAAATACACGGATAGCTAATTGTTTAAAACGACTTACGTTTTCATCGATTGCATATTCCATCCAATGTGGGAAAAGAATTGCCAGGCCGCCACCGTGTGGAATGTCATGTACAGCTGAAACAGCATGTTCTAGGTTATGTGTTGCCCAGTCTCCATGATAACCCATATTTACCATGCCATTTAACGCCATTGTTCCATTATATAGGACAGTTGCACGAAGCTCTTCATTTTCAAGATCTTCTAATAACTTTGGAGCTGTTTCTACCATCGTTTGTAGAATTCCTTCTACCATACGATCTTGTAACAATGTATTTTCTTCATGGTGGAAATAATGTTCGAGCGCATGTGACATAATATCGACCATGCCATAGATTGTTTGGTCTTTCGGTACTGTTTTGGTGAAACTAGGGTCTAAAATCGAGAAAGTAGGATAAGTATATGGGCTGCCCCAACCATGTTTTTCATTTGTTTCCCAATTTGTGATGACAGATCCTGCATTCATTTCCGATCCGGTTGCTGCCAGTGTTAAAATCGTTCCAAATGGAAGTGCACCAGTAGGCGTTGCTTTCTTAGTTACAATATCCCAAATATCATCTTCAGATTTGGCACCTGCAGCGATTGCCTTCGTACAGTCAATCGTACTTCCGCCACCAACAGCAAGGATGAAATCTATTTTTTCATCTTTACAAATTTCGATTCCTTTCCGTGCAGTAGTGACACGAGGATTTGGTTCGACACCACTTAATTCAAATACATTCTTATTTTCTTTCTTCAATATATCGATTACTTGGTCGTATAAGCCATTGCGTTTAATGCTTCCGCCACCGTAGACTAGCAGAATATTATCATCGTAATGTTGTAATTCTGTTTGTAAGTTCTCTAATTGCCCTTGACCGAAATATAATTTCGTCGGGTTGTGAAAAATAAAGTTTTGCATTTGTTTGCCTCCTCCTAAATCAACCTACACCTTTTAATATTGCAATAATTTTAGTATGTGTAAAGTATTATGCTTCATGTGTCCAATTGTGAATAAATTCAGAGTTGTTTATTAAGATGTTAGTATGATCAAAATGTAAAGATTTCAATTAAATAGAATGTTTAATAATTGAAGAAAAAGGAATAGTATTGGTAGAATAAATAATATAGAACAAGCAAGCGTTCTAATTTAATCTAAAGGAGTGGATAGAGTGAGTAACAAATTATTTACATCCAAAGCAACTGCACAAGGTGGCCGTGATGGTCATGTCAAATCAGATGACGGTTTAATTGACTTAAACCTGGTAAATCCAGCGGGTGATGGTGATGGAACAGGCTCTAATCCAGAACAATTATTTGCTGCAGGTTATGCTGCATGCTACGATGGTGCCTTGAACCTAATGGCATCCAAACAAAAGAAGGATATTGAATCTGCTATTACGGCAGAAGTTAGCTTAATGAAAGATGAAGCTGACGGTGGATTCAAAATTGGTGTAGTACTTAATGTAGAAATTAAAGGTGTATCGCAAGAAGAAGCAGAAGAACTTGCTAAACAAGCACACGACTTCTGCCCATACTCTAAAGCTACAAGAGGAAATATTGACGTAGAATTAAATACAAAAGCTGTATAATAAGAAAAGCGCAGAGCGCCCGCCTAGTTTCTGGGCGCTTTGAGTGAATAAATATCCAAATATTATACTTTCTTTTCGTAATATAGAAAGAGCACGGTGTTATTGGTACACCGTGCTCCTTTTATTACGAACGATTTTTAAAGTAATCTGAGAAAGCCTGGAAAAACTCGATTCCTTGGTACAACCAAACACTCACGGCTGCAAAGGAAAATAGGCCAATCATAAAGAATCTGAACCACATGTTCATACCTCCTTCAATTTATTTTGGTGGAAGGGGTACAAATGCGATCAGATAGTTAGATTGATAAAATACCGCATGTAGATAATGTCGAGATACAAATGCTTGTTGAAGAGAGTAAAAGATCGTAAATAGTAGTAATGCTCCAATCATTACTTGCTCTTCATTTAAAATACCTTTGTCTGCTGTTGAATCATGATGATCTGCATCATAATAATAAGCAGCATATAGTTCATCGTTTAATTCGATATTGAATGTTAGATCGGTTTGATAATTGGATAATGAGATTAAGTGAGAAATGGTTAACATCATCATGACAAGAATGAGGGATTTTCTCATATACTCAACCATCTCCCTTTGTTCTAAGATAAGAAAGTATAAATTTTGAGCAGATGTCTAGCTCCGAGCGCCCAGAAACTAGGCGACTTCACGAATTGCCCTACGATAAGTCATCATCGGTTCGTAAACTCACCGTGATTCCTTTATCTCAGTTAATTCGTTCCAGTCGCTACGTTTCTAAGCGGGCGCTCTGCGCTTTTCTTATATTCATTTATTCAGTATATACCTGATCAACAGACCAGTAAAGTGACTTTCCTCATAATTTACAATTCTTTTAATATCGGACAAAACGTTCGTAATCAAAAATTTACAAATAGATTATAATACTTTCTTATTTCTGCTCGCCCCTAAACCAAAAACAGTCATAATTAATGTAACAAATAGTATCGTCATAATAGAAGGTTGCCAATGGTTAGTAATGTCAAAAATAAGACCAATGACTATCGGTCCAAACGATGCTAACAGGTAACCAAAGGATTGTGCCATTCCTGATAATTCAGCAGCTTGTCTTGCATTAGTAGTCCTTAGACCAAGCAAGGCTAATGCTAAGCTTATGCTTGCTCCTAGCATTATGCCAATTAGTGTAATGGCAATAGTAGTCCCTATCATACCAGGTTCAAAATATAGCATGCTATAACCAATAATGCCTGACACTCCAAAAACGGCAACGACAGGTTGTTGGTTTTTCAACTTACCTGCAATAACAGGAGTAAAGAAAGTAGCAGGCAAACTGATGAATTGCATATATGCTACATACCATCCAGCAACTGACCCTGAGAAATCATTGGAAATCAATATTTCAGCTAACCATGAAATCGTTACATAAAATAAAAAGGATTGTAATCCCATAAAAAGCGTGACTTGCCAGGCAACAGGTGAACGCAATAATTGCACAGTGCTCGGTTCGTATAGTTCCTTATCTTCTTTAATGGGTGCTTTGTTCATCGCGATAAGCCAGACAACAATACCGATAATCACGAGTAAACTCCAACTAGCTAATGACCATTGCCATCCAAGTTCAGCAGTTGTTGTAAGTGGTACACTGAAACCTGAGGCTAATGCGGCGAAAATGGACATCGATGTGGTATAAACACCTGTCATTAAACCGATTTTCTCAGGGAAATTACTTTTAATCAGACTTGGTAAAATAACATTAATGATCGCAATACCGACACCGATTAATATGGTACCGACAAATAATAAGGTAATGGATGCTGTGGAGCGAATCCAAATACCAATCAATAATGTGATGAGCCCATATAATAATGCTTTTTCATTAGTAGTCCGATTGGCAATCCGCGGTGCAATGGGTGACATAAAAGCAAAGGCGATGAGCGGCAAACTGGTTAAAAAGCCTGCACTCCAATTGCTGATCGATAAATCTTCACGGATGATGCCGATGATAGGACCAACTGAAGTGATTGCGGGTCTTAAATTAAAGGCTAACAGAATAATACCAATGATAAAAAGAATCGTATAATGCTTTTTTGTTAGGTGTGGTCCTTTTTCCATTTTTTCACCTTATTTCTATGTTTTTATTAACAAATGTCATACAAAATATGCTAAAATAAGTAAGAAACTATTAGTAAAATTCGCATTATAATAGAATAACATACATAAAGTAAGACTTCCATTAGCGGGGGTCTTATGGATGGTTCGCACCGTGGATCAATCACAAGTGAAAGTTAACTATGATGAAAGAAGGTCTACAATGGAGAATAAGGTCGTTAAAGAATTACTATCATGGTTGAAGGCGTTGTTGGTTGCTGTTATTATTGTGCTTCTGTGTCGGCACTTTTTGATTACTCCTTCCGTTGTGAAAGGCGAATCGATGATGCCGAATTTAGAAAATGGCGACCGGATTATTTTGAGTAAGATCAGCAGTATCGATCGTTTTGATGAAATTGCCTTCAAAGCACCGGATTCAAATGATAATTATGTTAAGAGAATAATAGGCTTTCCCGGTGATACGATCGAAATGAAAGATGACAACCTATATATTAATGGGAAGCTCTATGAAGAGACGTATCTTGATGACTCCAAAGCAGCACTGTCTGATGGTCAAAAGCTGACAAATGATTTTACACTGAAAGAATTAACTGGTAAGGAACAAGTTCCTGAAGGGAAAATATTTGTTTTAGGTGATAATCGGAGAGTTAGTAAAGATAGTCGTGAATTTGGCTTTGTAGATGAAGATGCTGTTATTGGAGATGTTAAAATGCGTATATGGCCAATTGAATCATTTGGAATCATTAAATAGGTACGGCTAAACTTGACAATTTAGCGTATCCGTGTTTTATTGGTAATAACTTCATAATAGAAATTCCGCTAGGGGTGCTGCATGAGCAGCTGAGATAAGAATGTATTTCTTGATCCCTTTGAACCTGAACTGGTTAACACCAGCGTAGGAAAGTGGAGTCGGATGGTGTGTGAACGACATACACCTCATTTTTGATATGGACTATTCAAAAGCCGCTCCGCTACCCGCGAGCGGCTTTTTATTATGGAAATATATATTTTCTGGAGGCAGGAGAAATGACATTTAGTCAAGAATTGCGTGTAGCAGCAGATGATATTTACCAAGGTATCTTTGAACACCCTTTTGTAGTTGGAATTGGAGAAGGAAATTTGCACAAAGAAGCGATCATTCACTATGTGAAAGCAGATTTTGAGTATCTCAATGCGTTTATGAACATCTATGGTATCGCCATCGCCAAAAGCAACACTAGAGAAGACATGACATATTTCTATGAAAAGATCGGTTTTATCTTGAATAGTGAAATTCATCCACATCATAATTTATGTCAGGTCGCAGGCGTTGGTTACGATGAGTTGCAAGGATACCCTTTGCCACCGACAGCAAATCATTATGTAGCCCATATGAAAAGTGTCGCACAACAAGGAAGTATAGGGGAATTAATCGCAGCATTGTTACCTTGCCCCTGGACATATTTAGAGATCGGACATTACTTAAAAGAAAAGTATCAACCAACGGAAGAACATCCTTTTTATGAGTGGATTACATTTTACGCCAAAGAAGATACAGCATCAGTGACAACGGAGCTTTGTGAGCGTTTAGATAAATGGGCAGAACAAGTGGGAGAAGAAGAGAAACAGAAAGCTAAATTAGCTTTTATTAAAAGCTGTCAGCTAGAGTATTTATTCTGGGAAATGGCTTATCAGGTAGAAGAATGGCCGTTTTCATTAGCTGGAAAGGGGAAGTAACATGCATAAAGTAGCGTCAGCACTCACAATAGCTGGAACAGATCCTTCGGGTGGTGCAGGAATTCAAGCGGATTTAAAAGTATTCCAAGAACAGGAAGTTTACGGAATGAGCGTGATTACTTCCGTCGTAGCGCAAAACACGCTAGGTGTTCAGGATGTACAGCATTTAAGCATTGATTTTATTGAGAAACAATTAGACGCCGTTTTAACGGATATTCCACCACAAGCAATGAAAACAGGAATGATCGCTACTGTGGATATGATGGAATTAATAGCTAAAAAATTAGCAAATACGAATATTCCTTACGTGATTGATCCGGTTATGGTGGCCAAAAGTGGTGATTCATTAATGGATGAGAAATCAAGACAGGTCATTCGCAATACGTTAATTCCGCATGCTACAGTGGTGACGCCAAATGTACCAGAAGCAGAAATTCTAGTAGGTTTCGAGATTCACGATAATCAAGATGCAGAAAAAGCGGCGAAAGTAATCGTTAATGAACTTGGTGCGAAGGCTGCGGTTGTCAAAGGTGGTCATTTAGAAGGAGCAGCAGTAGATGTTCTATATGACGGTGAAGATTTCTACTATCTAAAAGCCGACCGTTTTGAAACGAAGCATACACATGGTACAGGTTGTACCTTTTCGGCTGCGATAACTGCCGAATTGGCAAAAGGTAAGCAGATAAAAGATGCGGTAGTTATTGGTAAGGACTTTATTACCGATGCTATTCAATACCCTCTCGAATTAGGTAATGGACATGGTCCGACTAACCATTGGGGCTACAGGCTAAAAAGTTTACCTGGACAAAGGGAGGTATCTAAGTGAGGCATTTAATTGAAAAAGTGAGAAAGCAGCAACCATTGATTCATAATATCACCAATCAAGTCGTCATGAACTTTACAGCAAATGGTTTATATGCTGTCGGTGCAGCACCAGTGATGGCTCATGCTAAAGAAGAAGTAGAAGAAATGGCGCAAATGGCAAGTAGCCTTGTTTTAAATATTGGTACATTGACTAAGGAACAAATTGATGCGATGATTTTGGCCGGTAAAGCAGCCAATCAAGCAGGTGTTCCTGTTGTATTAGACCCGGTTGGTGTAGGTGCGACTACTTTCCGTACAAACTCAGCTAAACGTATCTTGAAAGAAGTCAACGTAACATGTATTAGGGGTAATGCTGGAGAGATTGCCAACTTAGCGGGTGTGGAGACCGAAGTTCGTGGTGTCGATGGTTCAAGTGATACTGATATTCAACAATTAGCCAACCTGGCTTTTAAGACATTACAGGTTCCCTTAGTGATTACAGGGGAAGAAGACGTGGTTATTGATCGGGATACGAGAGTTAGTGTCTCTAACGGACATCCCCTCCTAACTAAAGTTACCGGTACAGGATGTCTGTTGTCAGCTGTTATTGCGGCCTTCTTAGCGGTGAGTGATAATGTTGTGGAAGCAGCAACAGATGCGCTTAGCTATTATGGAGTAGCTGCAGAAAATGCCGCAGATCAGCAGGGATTTCCGGGCAGTTTTCAAATAGCGTTTCTGGATCAATTGTCTGAAGTGGATGGAGAAACAGTCAACAAGAAAAAACAATTAACTAGGAGTTCCTAAATGATGAAACGTGATTTATTGCAAGTATATTTTATTCTTGGAAGTAATAATACGGAACAAGATCCTTTATATGTATTGGAAGAAGCATTGAAAGGCGGTATAACCCTTTTCCAATTTCGTGAAAAAGGACATGGTGCGCTAGCAGGCGAAGACAAAAAGCAATTAGCCATAAAGATGAAAAAGCTTTGTCATCAATACGATGTCCCTTTTTTAGTAAATGATGATGTAGATTTAGCGTTGGAAATAGAAGCTGATGGCGTTCATGTTGGTCAAGAGGATATGTCGATACAGGAAGTGAGAAAAATAGTACCTTCAGATTGGCTCGTTGGTGTGTCATCAACAAATGTTCAAGAAGCAGTACAGGCAAAAAATGATGGTGCTGACTATATTGGCGTAGGTCCTATTTTTAGCACCGATACCAAAGCTGATGCTAAAAAACCAATCGGAGCAAAAGGATTACAAGAAATCAGGGATAGGGTAGGAGATCTGCCGATTGTAGCGATTGGCGGTATTCAATTAGGGCATGTGATCGAGCTAATGCGGGCTGGTGCTGATGGCGTTTCGATCATTTCGGCAATTAGTCTATCTCCTAATCCCGAGAGCGTTGCAGCAACTTTCTACATGCATACGAATTATTTTTCTAAAGAGCAATAATTCGATAATGTAGGGTTAAATTTGATACACTAATATTATCATACTAAAAGGAGGTAATATTGTGCGTCTTGAAAATAAGAAAGTTATTGCTCTAGTGGACGAGGATTTTGAAGATCTAGAATTATGGTACCCTGTCCTACGTTTGCGTGAAGAAGGTGCAACAGTGCATCTTGTAGGGAAAGAGGCTAACCAAAAATATATTGGGAAGTATGGTGTTCCAGCAGAGTCTAAATATGCCTTTTCTGATATTAATGCAGAAGATTATGACGGTATCCTTGTGCCAGGTGGATGGGCACCAGATAAATTAAGAAGATTTCCGGAAGTATTAGAAATGGTCCGTTCTATGGATCAGGCCAAAAAACCAATTGGTCAAATTTGCCATGCAGGTTGGGTGCTGATTTCTGCGGGTATTTTACGCGGTAAGAAGGTAACAAGTACACCAGGCATCAAAGATGATATGACTAATGCAGGTGGATTATGGAGTGATGAACCGGTTGTAACAGATGGACACCTTATCTCTAGCCGCCGTCCACCAGATTTACCTCCATATGTGAAAGCATACGCTGACTATTTAGCTAATCAGTAATCAAACTTGATCTTACAGGGATTTCCTTGTAAGATTTTTTTGTAGTATAGGTTTTATATAGATAATGATTGTATTGCTATAAAGTTGAATAGGAGATTTGATGCATGGATATTGTATGGTGGATATTAATTATCGTTATGTTTGTGTTGGCATTTGTGGGGATTATTTTCCCGATTATACCGTCCGTATTGGTAATTTGGATTGGTTTCTTGATATATCAATTTGCGCTCACGGCTGAGAATATTGGTTGGATCTTTTGGGTGGCAATGGCTGTTTTGACATTACTGTTGATATTTTCCGATATCATTGCCAATAGCTATTTTGTGAAGAAATTTGGTGGCAGCAAAGCAGGTGAACGGTTGGCTGCTCTTGGGGTGATTGTTGGCTCATTTATTATCCCTCCATTTGGTATTATTATTGTTCCGTTTATATTAGTTGTCATAACGGAAATGATTCAGAAAAAAACGACACAAGATGCCTTAAGGGCTGCACTTGGCTCGCTGATTGGCTTTCTTAGTGGCACTTTTGCCAAAATTGTGATTCAGTTGATCATGATTATCTGGTTTTTCATCGTAAAATAATGCAAAGTTAAAGGATCAGACATCGAGGTGTTACAAGTGAAGAGAGTATTAACAATAGCTGGAGCAGCTGCACAGGGAAGTGCTGGTATTCAAGCGGACTTAAAGACATTCCAGGAACGGGATGTATACGGAATGTCCGTCATTACCGCAACAGTTGCCAATAATTCCAGAACAAATCAAGGGATTTTTATTCGAGATATAGAAGAGATTGAAGCACAGTTTTACGCTGCGACAGAAATGGTTGGTGTAGATGCTATTAAAACAGGGATGCTTTTTTCGACAAAAATTATAGAAAGAGTAAGTAGTTTGCTTAAGGAGCTACCTGTTCCAAATAAAGTAATAGATCCAGTGATGATTGGTAAAATGGGGTCACAACTGTTAGCAGATGATGCGATTGAAGTATTAAAGAAACAATTAATTCCGCAAGCGACAGTGATCACTCCTAACCGGTTAGAAGCAGAAAAGTTATTAGGTCGAGAAATTCCATCTGATCTTCATGCTTTAAGAGAAGCAGCGAAGGAATTATATGAACTCAAACCTCAAGCTGTTTTATTGAAGGGTGGAAATATAGACGGACAGGCAGTTGATATTTATTATGATGGTCAAACAGTGGAGGTGTTTCGTATGCCATTGATTGATACGATACATACCAGTGGAGCGGGTTGTACATATGCCGCTTGTTTAACTGCCGAGTTAGCCAAAAATGTACCGATGAAGCAAGCTATTCAAACGAGTAAACAATTTGTACACGCTGCGATTGAACATGCTTTATCGTTTGGGACTGGTATCGGGTCAGTTAGACACGGTGCAGCCAGACAGGAATAAGCGGAGTTATAGATGAGAATCTAAAAAAGGGCAGTCGCTTGATTGCAACTGCCAAGAAAAAGATAGAACAAATAAGATATGATAACAACTTGTCAAAAGAAGTAGTTTATGCGAACTGCTTCTTTTTGTATTAAATGTCATATTATATAACATCAGTTGTTATATACAGTATCATAATAAAAAGTTACCAAAAAATCAAGAGAATAATGAAACGAAATTCTTTGTTGATACGTATAGAATATGGAAATAAGAAGGAGGTGCGAAATGACTACATCAATGGAATTACAAGATGTACATAAATCGATAGGTAATAAACAAATAATCAAAGGGTTGAATTTTTCGATAAAACGCGGTGAAGTATTTGGCTTTTTAGGTCCCAATGGTGCTGGTAAAACAACCACAATTCGCATGATGGTAGGTTTAATGAAAATTACCTCAGGGGATATCAAAATCAATGGAGTAAGTATAAAACATAACTTCAAAGAAGCAATCCAGCATGTAGGTGCGATCGTCGAAAATCCGGAAATGTACCCATTTATGTCGGGATGGAAAAACCTTAAACACTTCGCTCGTATGATATCTGGCATTACTGATGAAAGAATAAAAGAAGTGATTAGATTAGTAGGTTTGGAAAAAGCGATTCATGAGAAGGTAGGTAAATATTCATTAGGTATGAGGCAAAGGATGGGGATTGCCCAAGCATTACTGCATAAACCATCTATTTTAATATTAGATGAACCAACTAATGGTTTAGATCCAGCGGGTATACGTGAAATAAGGACCTACATAAGAAATCTAGCCGAACAAGAACAAGTATCGGTGATTGTATCCAGTCACTTATTATCTGAAATAGAATTAATGTGCGATCGGATTGGTATTATTAAGAATGGTGAGCTAATCACGGTAGAAGAAGTACAAGATACAAATACTGAGAATGACCATGTTACAGTAAAGCTAGACGTGGATGATAACGAAAAAGTGAAAGCTATTCTCCAAGATCAACTTGAACTTGAAGCCAAAATCGTTCAAGATCGCGTGGTGGCAAATCTTCCTAAAAGCACTGTACCACAATTGGTGAGAACATTAGTGGAAGAAGATATAGCAATCTATGAAGTAGCAGTAGAACGCAGTAGATTGGAAGATAAATTTTTCGAGTTGATTGGAGAGAATACGATTGCTTAATTTTATATCATTATTAAAAAATGAACAAATGAAGCTTTATTCACGTTTTGCTACTTGGTCGATGTATATCATTCTAGCTGTTATACTATTTGCTGGTGCCCTTATAGTATTTGTTTTTGATAATATAGATGAACAAAACTATAATGATAATTGGAAAGAACAGCTTGCTCAAGAGAATGAAGAATTACTGGAAGCAAATGAAGAAGTTGAATTTTTTAGATATGATTCTGAAATAGCTATAAATGAATATCATATAGAGAATGATGTCAAGCCTCTGCCATATGATGCGTGGCAATTTACGCTTGAAAACGCTGGGTTGTCCATGATCATTAGTTTGTTTACTATTATTGTGGCAGCAGGCATTATTTCAAATGAGTATCGATGGGGAACGATCAAATTACTATTAATTCGTCCGATATCCAGAACTAAAATTTTATTTTCGAAGTTTGTATCAGTTTTATTATTTTCTATAACCATGCTTGTTTTTCTATTTATTATCAGTTTAGTTATAGGTGCAATTTTCTTTGGTATCAACGGATGGAATCCTAGTATAGTTCAAATGGGTACAGATGGAGTGGAAGAAGTCTCTATTTTTGCAGAAATATTTACACAATACGGCTTAAATATGGTAAATTTAGTGATGATGGCAACATTTGCTTTTATGATTTCAACAATATTTAGAAGTAGTGCGATGGCGATAGGTTTAGCAATATTCTTAATGTTTACAGGAAACTCTATTATTGGTTTTGTTGCCGAGTATGATTGGGCAAAATATATCTTATTTGCTAATACCAATTTGAACCAATATTTTGGAAGTGGAAGTCCCGTTATGGATGGCATGACACTAGGATTTTCGATTACTGTCTTAGTGGTGTACTTTGTATTGTTTTTACTAGTTTCATGGTTTACATTTACAAAGCGTGATATTGCGGGAAATTAAGAGATAAGGGGAGAGTTGAAGAAATGAAAAGAACAGTAGAGGTAGTATTATCGATTATTGGAGCATTTGTTTATGGACTGGGGGCATTATTTGGCGGATTGTTCCGGATGTTAGATGGGGATAATGAATTAGTTCGAGAAATGTTACAAGAAGATCCGACTGTTACACAAAGTGATATCGATGACATGATGCCGTTTCTAGATATGATCGGGTCAATAGGGACAGTAATGATTGTAGGAGCGATTATTTCTATTGTAGCAGGTATTGTGGCGATGTTCTTATTTAAAGGAAACAGTAAGCCAAAAGCTGCAAGTATTATTTTACTTGTTGTCGGTGGTGTAACAACTATCATTACCTTTGGTGGTGCTATCTTCGCCGGTATTTTCTATATCATAGCTGGTATTATGGGACTTGTCCGTAAGCCTAAACAAGAAATAAATATGGAGCAGTATTAAAAATGTAGTAAAAAGCTTAAATCCCTTTTCATCAAAATCGAAGGGATTTAAGCTTTTTTATATGTTCTAGAAAATTATAAAATTTCACCATGTGATAAAAATAAGCGTGGATCAGAGTTCACGAATTGCCATATCATAGACTAACTTAGGTCGATTTATTATCTGGAAAACTTCTCATTTTATTTGATAGATTGCCGGTTAATTCCATTTCACCGGGAAATCTTATCGTTTCATTTAGCAGTTTTCCTGGTTAACTACTTTTCATGCTTAATGTATTATGGTTGTCATATAAACTAATCCCTGCTTTTGGTTGTGTGTCTAATAATAAAATAGAAGGTGAATCCGATAATTAAGAAGAGAATAATAATCGGAGCATTGCCGACTAGAAATACAAACAGTCCAGATGCGATTGACAGAATTACCTGGATACTTTTCAAAAATTGATCCTTTGTTTTCTCCCATGTACTTAATGACTCATCTTGAACAGAAGGCATATCAACTCTTCGTTCGGTCAATTCTATATCAATGGTTGCATAGTCAGACTGATTTTCTAAATAATTGATTTTCCCTGTTAATTGTTCCATGTCTTCTTGTACATCTGCTAAATCATCGGAGATCTTTAATAAATCCTCCGTTTTTTCAGCTTCTTCTATAAAAGCAAGTAATCGTTCTTCAACTACTTTTTTTGATTTTAATCTGGAGGTTAAGTCAACATATTGCTCGGTGACATCTTCTCCGCTAACTGATTTATTCAAAATTTTTAAATCTCCATTTTCCACGATTGCGATAAAATCTTGAAAATGATCGTCTGGTATTCGGACGGTCATTCTGCCGAATCGTTCTGTTTCCTCTCCGTGATTGGAATAATTGGAATTGACAACATATCCATCATAATTAGCTGTTTCTGTCTCTAAAAAATCAATCGTTTCATCAAATGTTTCTGTTTCTAAATGTAACTGAGCATTATGGATAATTTTTCTGTCCTCTATATTTTCCAAGCTTTCCTCATTATCTTCACTTGCTGGTTTTTCCTCTGCTTGTTCCATTTCAACTTTATTTTCCGCTGGACTATTATTTGTACTCATACCAGACTGGCTCGATTCTTCACTAGTCGCTATATCACTGTCTGCCGATTCATAGCTGCTATCATCCGCGTCGTTGGAGCAAGCAGAGAGAAACACAATCAACATCAATATAGATATTATCTTTTTCAAATTGACCCCTCCTTTTGTTGGATTAGACGTAGCAAATTCAGATAGGTTACAAGGAATCAGTTAATTTATATTTATTCATTTTTATGCATGTCTTCGTCTAATGTGGTTCACTTTATGTAAAAGTAAATGAAAAACGATATGTGCTTTCTATTTAATCGCCTGTAAAGCACCAATTTTCCCAGATTCGCGTAATTCAAAAAAGCTAAAATGGAGAATCCCCTTGATATGTATAGCTAACCTTATTAGCAGATAACAAAAACCCCTTTGAGGGAAACCCCACATTTTTCTAATAAAAAAATAAAAAAATTTCAAGATAACTATTGAATTAATATACTAAATAGTGCATAATAATACATAATTAATCATTCGAACATTTTGACAATCACTTAAGGAGAGATTATTTCATGAACAAAGAAAAAGTAGTTTTAGCATATTCCGGAGGACTTGATACATCAGTTGCGATTAAATGGTTACAGGATAAATATAATTATGATGTAATTGCGGTTGGTTTAGATGTAGGCGAAGGAAAAGATTTAGAATTTGTAAAGAATAAAGCGATTGACGTAGGAGCAATTAAATCCTATTCCGTTGATGCAAAACAGCTTTTTGCAGAGGATTTTGTTCTACCAGCATTACAAGCAAATGTCATGTATGAAGATAAATATCCATTAGTATCAGCACTTTCTCGTCCGTTAATTGCAAAAGTATTAGTGGATATCGCAGAAAAAGAAGGTGCGGTGGCCGTAGCGCACGGTTGTACTGGTAAAGGTAATGACCAGGTTCGTTTCGATGTTGCTTTTACATCTCTCAATCCAGAGTTAAAGATTGAGGCGCCAGTACGTGAATGGGGCATGACAAGAGATGAAGAAATTGCATATGCGAAAGAACATGGGATTCCGATTCCAATTGATTTGGATAGTCCATATAGTGTAGACCAAAACTTATGGGGGCGTGCAAATGAGTGTGGTATTTTAGAAGATCCATGGGCTGAAGCTCCTGAAGATGCATTTGAATTAACAGAAAACCCAGTTAATGCTCCAGATGAGCCAGAAATGATTGAAATCGAATTTAAACAAGGGAAGCCAGTAGCCTTAAATGGTAAGGAATACCCTTTACATGAATTGATTTTAGAATTGAATCAAATTGCTGGTAAACATGGTATTGGAAGAATTGATCACGTGGAAAATCGTCTTGTTGGGATTAAATCACGTGAGATCTATGAAGCACCAGCAGCTATAACATTAATTCAAGCACATAGAGAAATTGAAACTATTACACTTCCAAGAGAAGTAACTAAATTTAAACCAGTTGTAGAGCAACAATTAGAACAAGCGATTTACGATGGTCTATGGTTTACACAATTAACAGATGCCTTAAAAGCATTTATTAGCGAAACTCAAAAATATGTGAATGGTGTAGCAAGAGTGAAGTTATACAAAGGTCAAGCATTTGTAGTAGGTAGAAAATCAGACAACTCATTATATGACTTAAACCTTGCAACATATAGTAAAGGTGATGAATTTGACCATGAGGCAGCACTAGGCTTTATTAGACTTTGGGGCTTACCGACAAAAGTGCACTCTACAGTAAATAATGTTCATGCTGATAAAGCGAAAATTATGGAAAAAACGAAAATTGATATGAAGGAATCAGTGAAGTTATGAAATTATGGGGCGGACGATTTACAAAACCAACAAATGAATTAGTCGATGAGTATACAGCATCGATCAGCTTTGATAAGAAATTAGCACAATACGATATTCAAGGAAGCCTGGCACACGTAGAAATGCTTGCGAAATGTGAGATTATCCCGTCAGAAGATGCTGAAACGATAAAAAAAGGTTTGAAGGTTGTAGCGGAAAAAATTAAAGCTGGAGAAGCAGAGTTGACAGAAGCAAACGAGGATATTCATATGAATGTCGAGAAACTGCTTATTGATGAAGTCGGTGCTGTTGGTGGTAAATTACACACTGGACGAAGTAGAAATGATCAGGTAGCACTGGATATGCGTTTGTATTTACGCGATTCACTTGTAACATTAGTTGAATTACTAAAGAATTTGCAAGAGGCACTTGTAAAGCAAGCCAAAGCGAATTTGGATACTATCTTGCCAGGATATACGCATTTGCAACGAGCGCAGCCAGTGTTGTTCGCCCATCATATGATGGCATATGTATCGATGTTTGAACGTGATGTGGAAAGGTTATCTGACAGCTTCAAAAGGGTGAATCGTTCACCACTTGGTGCAGGAGCATTAGCCGGAACAACATTTCCGATTGATCGTCATTATGTTGCAGAGAAGTTAAACTTTGACGGTGTAGTGGAGAACAGCTTAGATGCTGTCAGTGATCGTGACTTTGTCGTTGAATTTTTATCCAATGCTTCGTTAACGATTATGCACTTATCTCGTTTGAGTGAAGAATTAGTACAATGGTCAAGTGCTGAGTTCAATTTCGTTGAATTAGATGATGCTTTTTGTACCGGAAGTAGTATGATGCCTCAGAAGAAAAACCCTGATGTCGCTGAATTAGTAAGAGGGAAAACTGGTCGTGTCTATGGAAACTTAATGGGAATGCTTACTACTTTGAAGGGTTTACCAATTGCATATAATAAGGATATGCAAGAGGATAAGGAAGGCATGTTCGATACGATGGAAACCTTAAAAGGAGCGCTTGCTCTTTTTGCACCAATGATCGAAACAATGGAAGTGAAAAAGGAAAATATGTATGCGGCTGTTGCAGAAGATTTTTCTAATGCAACGGATTTAGCGGATTACTTGGTGAATAAAGATTTACCATTCCGGGAAGCCCATGCGGTGGTCGGGCAAGTTGTATTGCATTGCATTCAGGAAAATAAATATTTACTTGATTTAAGCTTAGCAGATTTCCAAAGCTTTTCTGAGCTAATCAATGAAGATATTTACGACGTACTATCACCGAAGTCAGTTGTCAATGCCCGTAATGTTGTCGGCGGAACAGCGAAAAACCGTGTTAAGGACCAAATTGAACAAGCAGAAAGTCGCCTCACAGAAGCAGAAGCATGGATCGAAATCCATGAAGAAAAGGTAAATGTTCTTAAAAAATAAAAGAAGAAACGTAGCTGATCCTTTGAACTGCACCCTGTCAAGTAGACAGTGGAAATAATAAA
>NZ_WJID01000084.1:0-22388 GCF_010994055.1 Gracilibacillus thailandensis
TAAAACTACACCACCACATTTGACAAAGAACCAAAAATTGATTCTCTTTCCTTAACAAATGTAATGGTTGGGGTTATGTATATACATATATAAGTGAAAAATTTTTCTAGTAGATATAAGTATGATAAACTGAATGCGTTGATATAAGTTTTTTGTAGATTAATGAAACTTTTTATACATAATTTCCGTATGAATACTTAGATGTCAAAGCACTTAGTGAAGGGAGGGTGGGATTTGAAAAAATACGTATCTGTGTTGTTGGTCTCGATATCAATCATTGCAACACTATTTACCTTCACCAATAGTTTTCAAACGGAAGTGCTTGCTGAAGACAGTGGAGAAGGTAAACTCGTTTATGTTATACCAATAGAAAACGAGGTAGAACGTGGCTTAGAAGCGTTTATTAGAAGGACAACAACGGAGGCAACTGAAAATAATGCAGATCATATTATTTTCGAAATTAATACTCCTGGAGGTCGAGTAGATGCTGCAGAATACATTGGAGAAATATTGCAGGATTTAGAGATCGAAACGACCTCATTTATTACAGTCAGAGCACTTTCTGCAGGCTCTTATATTGCTTTAAATACGGATAATATTTATATGAAACCCCAAACAAGTATGGGAGCAAGTGGAGTCATTAATTCAGATGGTACCGCAGCTGACAAAAAAGCACAATCAGCATGGATTGCAAGTATGAGAGGGGCGGCAAGCTCTAAAGACAGAGATCCATTATATGCAGAAGCTATGGCAAATGCTGAAATTGATTTACCTGAATATGGTGCGCCAGAAGGTGATTTCCTAACTTTGGATGCTAATAATGCAGTAGAAGTAGGATATGCGCAAGGGATTGTAAGTCACAGGTCAGAGTTATTAAGTAATCTATCCTTAGCAGATGCAGAAGTCATTGAAACCGAACCAACTGCTGCAGAAGGTTTAGCTCGTTTTTTGACAAATCCGATAGTTGTACCGATTCTGTTATCGTTAGCTAGTATTGGTTTAATTGTGGAATTGTATTCCCCTGGTTTCGGGATTCCAGGCTCCATTGGAATAGCCTCATTGGTTTTATATTTTTATGGACATATCATAGCTGGTCTAGCAGGTTATGAAGCAATTGTTTTACTTATATTAGGGATTGTTTTAATTATTATTGAAATATTTGCACCGGGGGGGATTCTCGGCTTCATTGGTATTGGTGCGATAGTAGCTTCATTATTTATGTCGACTGATGATCCTGGGCATATGGCGATGAGTATTGCTATTGCACTTATTTCAAGTATTATTGTAGCTGTTATTCTATTTAAAACGATTGGTTTGGAGAAAGGGGTATTCAGACATGTTATTCTCAAAGACTCAACAACTACAGAGCAAGGTTATGTCTCTAGTGTAAACCGATTAGAATTAATTGGTCAGGAAGGGATTACCGTTACACCACTAAGGCCATCAGGAACTGCAGAGTTTGGTGAAGAAAGACTGGATGTGGTGTCAGAAGGAGCTTTTATTGATGTGAACACACCGATAAAAATCATTAAAGTCGAAGGTTCACGTCTTGTAGTAAGAAAAATATAAACTTTTAATTTCTAGGAGGATGTAGTATGGAAGGATTTGGAGATATTTTTCCAATTATTATTATTGGGCTGATTGTAATTGCAGTTGCTATTCTATTTACCTTTATTCCGGTAATGCTGTGGATTAGTGCACTTGCAGCAGGTGTAAGAGTAAGTATCTTTACGTTAGTTGGGATGCGCTTGAGAAGGGTTGTTCCTTCACGAGTTATTAACCCGTTAATTAAAGCACACAAAGCAGGTTTAGATGTAACGACAAATCAATTAGAAAGCCACTTTTTAGCTGGTGGTAATGTTGACCGAGTTGTTAATGCGTTAATTGCTGCACAACGAGCAAATATTGAGTTGAGTTTTGAACGTTGTGCTGCGATCGACTTAGCAGGTCGTGATGTTTTAGAAGCGGTACAAATGAGTGTTAATCCGAAAGTAATTGAAACACCTTTTATTGCAGGTATTTCAATGGATGGTATTGAAGTAAAAGCGAAAGCAAGAATTACTGTTCGAGCAAACATTGATCGACTCGTCGGTGGTGCTGGTGAAGATACAGTTATTGCCCGTGTTGGTGAAGGTGTCGTAAGTACTATTGGTAGCTCAGAAGCACATACGAAAGTATTAGAAAATCCCGACTCTATTTCTCATAACGTTTTAAACCGTGGATTAGATGCTGGTACTGCTTTTGAAATCTTATCAATCGATATTGCCGATGTTGACATCGGTAAAAATATTGGTGCGATTTTACAAACAGACCAAGCCGAAGCAGATAAAAACATTGCTCAAGCAAAAGCGGAAGAACGTCGTGCAATGGCAGTTGCCCAGGAACAAGAAATGGTTGCAAAAGTTCAAGAAATGCGTGCCAAAGTGGTCGAAGCAGAAGCAGATGTACCAAAGGCACTTGCAGAAGCACTACGTTCTGGCAATATGGGTGTCATGGATTATATGAATTATAAGAATATTGATGCTGATACAGATATGCGTGATTCTATTGGTAAATTAACAGAAACAGATAACGAAGAAGAAGACAACAAGTAAGAATCCTCATAGGGGCTTTCTTGGTTAGAAGGCGTAAATTGCTAATAACTGATGAATAGTCCCTGAAAGGAAGATGTAAATGGATGAATTGTTAAGTTTTATTGTTCCGATAATAGCATTAGTGTTTTGGCTTTTCGGTCTGTCAAAATCTAAAGATGAAGGGCAGAACCAAAAGAGACCACAAAGACCTGTTCAACAAAAAACTAGTCATACGCAACAGCCAAGAACCGAAACAACAATAGATCAAACTATTCCTGATTTGCAAACAATCGATACCAATCCTGAATCTGAACAAGAGACATTTGCTCAACAAAAGGAAAAGCAAATGGAAAAATTAAAGGAAAAAATCCAGCACGCAGAAAATATTCGGGATAAATCGAAAGACCAGCAGCTAGGTAAGCATGATGCCATTAAGGATGGTCCGCCGCCAAGAGCGTATCGAAAAGATAGTAAAGAACAGATTTCTTTATCAGTTGAAAAAAACTTAACATCAAAAGGAATAGCTCAAGGGATTATTATGTCAGAAGTGTTGGGACCGCCTCGTGCCTATCAAAAAAGAAAACATTATCGGAACTATCGTTAAAAAAGTCGAATGGGAAACCATTCGGCTTTTTTACTTGTAATGTAGGAAAGTATATAATCCGCGGCATCAACGAATTTGTAAGTAGAGAGAGCTATTTTGAAATAGCTTGTACAGGAAACCATCGCTACAGCTGTCCACTTCGCTTTCCACGGGATTTTCGCCTAAGCTAACGTGACTTCAGCAATCGCCCTACGATAAGTCATCATCGGTTCGCTTTTCTCAGTGATTCCTCTAGCTCAGTAGATTAGCTCCAGCCGTTACGTTTTTAAGCGGACGTTCTGCACTTTTCTTATTTGTCTTTCATCAGTTGTGTATAACTGTTCTTAAATTTGTATATTTTCATAGAATGTAGTTGAGGGGAGGCATATAAACAGTGAAAAAGATAAAAGAAAAATTTATGACTGCCTTTACACGTACATTTGATTTGCCTTCTGAAGTAACACTGGAATTGCCACGGATCACAATGATCGGATCCATTCATGCGTACATAGAAAATCATCAAGGCCTTATCATCTTTTCTTCTACCGAATTACTTTTAAAAGTCCACCAAGGACATGTTCGAATAAAAGGAGAAGATTTTGTCTTGAAAACCATGATTGATAAAGACATTTTACTAGAAGGTAATATAAAAGATGTCACCTTTGAGCAATAATCGTAAAGTCTGAATTCGGAGGGAAGGGCTTATGTTTTTCAAACGCAAAAATTGGTTATCAGGATATATCACGATTGAAATTAAAGGTCAGTATCCAGAGCATTTTTTCGATTTGTGTGCAAAATATCATATTCCATCCTGGGATATCAAAAAAAAGAGCGAAACAATCGCATTGGGGAAAATAAAATTATCTGATTTGCCTAAACTAAGGGTTGTAAAAAGAAAAACAATTTACAAAGTATATTTTAAAGGGAAAAATGGACTACCTTTTTTTCTTCGTCAGTTACTTTTTCAAAAACCACTATTAATTGGATTCCTTGTTGCTATGGCAGTTATTTTTTTCTTGTCTAATATCGTTTGGCGAATTGATGTATCAGGTTTGGATGAAGAAATTGAAAACAAAGTCATCCAACAATTAGAAGAATATGGTATAGAAGAAGGTAGCTTTCAGTGGAATATAGATTCATCAGCTTCTATCCAAAAACAGTTATTAACGGATGTTCCAGAATTGTTATGGATTGGTGTGAAAAAGAGTGGATCTGCTTTTCATCTCGAAGGTGTTGAAAAGACAATAGTTGAAAAAGAAGAAGAGGAAGCAGTAGGACATTTAGTAGCCACCAAAGAAGGTGTTATTGAAGATTTATTTGTTTCTAGAGGACAACCTCTCGTAAGAACCAATGATGTTGTCTATCCTGGAGATATTTTAGTATCTGCATATCTAAATGACTCGGAGGAAGATGAAGAAGAAGAAGCACGAAAGCCTGTGGCAGCAGAAGGAGAGGTAATTGCTAAAGTATGGTATAAAAGTGAAGTGACCATACCGTTGGACAACCAGTATCAAGTACTCAATGGTAAAACAGAACAAAAACATTATTTACATGCTTCTAAATATTTAATTCCGATCTGGAATTTTAAAAATCCTGAATATAAACATTATCAAGTCGATATTGAAGAAAAAAATTTTTATTTTTTAAAATGGAAACTCCCAATCAGTTATATAAACCAAACCATATATGAAGCAGAGTTGAAAGAGGAACAACTTAGTGAAGATAAAGCAAAGGAAATTGCATTAGAACAAGGTAGAAGACAGTTAAGGAGAGAAATTCCACATGATGCAGAAATTACGGATGAAAAAGTTTTGCACGAAAGTGTAGAGAGTGGTAAAGTAAAATTAACCTTGTATTATACTGTACTAGAAAATATTGCAAAGAAACAACCAATTACTCAAGGAGATTGATTATGTCAGAAGATCTAAAGATGATTGATTTACAATTAGAAAATCCTAATGAAGCATTAACACTTTTCGGTACAGAAGATCGACATTTAAAGCAATTAGAAGAACAATTGCAAGTATCGATTACTTCTCGTGGTGAGCAAATTAGTGTTTCTGGTAGTAATACAGATGTAAAAGTTATTCAAGAAGTTTTAAATGGATTGTTAACCATTATTAGAAAAGGAATCACGATCACAGAGCGAGATGTTATTTATGCAGTAGATCTTGCAAAGAGAGGTAAAATTAACCAATTAGAAACATTATTTGAAGATGAAATTACCAAAAATGCAAAAGGCAAATCCATCCGTGTAAAGACTTTAGGGCAACGCCATTATTTGCAGACGATGAAACAGAATGATCTTGTCTTCGGGATAGGTCCAGCCGGTACTGGTAAAACATACTTGGCTGTAGTAATGGCTATCCACGCACTAAAAAATGGCAAAGTAAAGCGAATTATTTTAACAAGACCAGCAGTTGAGGCAGGAGAAAGTTTAGGTTTCTTACCGGGAGACTTAAAGGAGAAAGTCGACCCTTATTTACGTCCTTTATATGATGCTTTACATGATGTATTGGGGACCGAACATACGATGCGTTTAATCGAGAGAGGAACGATTGAAATTGCACCCCTTGCTTACATGCGTGGTAGAACGTTAGACGATGCTTTTGTTATTTTAGATGAAGCTCAAAATACAACCAATGCACAAATGAAAATGTTTTTAACGCGTTTAGGTTTCGGCTCCAAAATGGTGATTACTGGTGATGTCACTCAAATTGATTTGCCTCACGGAGTTCAATCAGGTTTAACGGAGGCAAAAGAAAAACTAGCCAATATGAAAGGTATCGGTATTGTTTATTTATCGCAATCTGATGTGGTACGACATCCAATAGTACAAAAAATTATCGAAGCATATGATAATTAAATGAAGTGGGGCTTCCATCATTTGGGGGTCTCACGTATGGATCGTGCCGTAAAAGTTAAGGTCACTCTCTCCTAAAATTATTTACGAATGGAAAGCCCAAGAGATGGGGGAATCGAAATGAAAAAACTTTGGTGGTTAAAACAAAAAGTTGTTTCTTTTTTTCAGTATAATAAAATTCAATTAGTTACAGCATGCATTGCTATCGCAAGCATCTTTTTTGTTGTAACTTACCAGAATGTTCATACAGAAACGTATGATATAGAAAAGTTTTCTACAGCAAATGAAACTATTCGTTCCCCTATTACGATCGAGAATACCAAAGAAACCGAACGGAGGATTAGAGAAGTAGTCCAATCCGTAGAGGACCATTTCGAAATTTCGGAAGAAGTGACCGAAGAACAAATTACATATATAAATGAGGTTTTCGAAGCGATAGACAAAATCGAATCAGGAAATATCGAATTAGATTCGGAGGAAGAAACCCTTGATTCTGTTTCAGAAAAGATTACTTATCTTGAAAATATAGTTCACGATCAACTACTTCTTGAAGTTGATAGAGCTACGTTTAGAGCATTATTCCAAGCGACAAATGAAGAAAGAATATTAGCGAAGGAATTAATTACGACTGCATTATATGATGCGTATTATAATGGCATTAAGGTCGAAGAAGTTGATCAAGCCATTCAGACAGCTCAACAAAAACTGACGTATTCAACATTAGATCCTTCTTTTGTGGATGCTTTACGGCCACTCATTGCCTTTAGTATACAACCTAATTCATTTTTCTCTGCTGACCAAACTAATGAAGCGCAACAACAAGCGAGAAATAGTGTTGAGCCTGTAATGATAAGAGCAGGAGAAGTAATTGTTGAAGAAGGACAATTGATTACGAATGAGTTATATGAAGAGCTTGAGGTTACAGGCCTTTTAAACGAAGAACGGAATTTTTATCCGATGATTGGTTTATTCCTGTTAGTTACATTAATTGGCTTATTTTTGTTTTTTGAATTAAGCCACCATATGAACAGGTCTAATTTTCATTTTCGTAAATTATTGGCAGTTAGCGTGTTAAGCATTTTTATTGTGTTACTGATGAAAGTAGTAAGTTTTTATACAACTTCTGTCAATCCTTTATACTTAGTTACCCCTGTCGCCACGGTATCTATGTTATTAAAAATCCTAGTTAACGAACGAATTGCTATAGTTATGTCGTTATTTTATGGTGTGATTGGCAGTGTCATTTTTAATGCGGATATTCCAGGATTGTTAAATATGGAAGCAGGAATTTTTATTATCTTCTCTCAGTTAGCCAGTATTTTCTCCTTGTCAGTAGTTAAAGATAGAGGATCGATTATTAAAAGTGGATTAGCTACGTCCGTCATTAATATGGTAACAATCTGTTTATTTTTATTCTTATCCTTCGAAAAATATTCGTGGTTAGATTATTTATCTTTAAGTGGATATGGATTTCTCTCGGCTATATTTGCTACAGTACTAACAATGGGGATGTTGCCTTTCTTTGAGACGGGGTTACGGATTTTATCTGATACAAAGCTTTTAGCTTTATCAAGTCCTAATCAACCATTATTACGTAAGTTGTTAATTGAAGCCCCTGGAACCTACCATCATAGTATCATGGTAGCTAATTTAAGTGAGGCATCCTGTGAAGCGATTGGTGCAAATGGTTTACTGGCTCGCGTTGCAGCATATTATCATGACCTTGGTAAAACAATCCGGCCTCATTATTTTATAGAAAATCAAATGGGAATGAAAAATCCCCATGATTATCTTGATCCTTATCAGAGCGCAGAAATCATTTTACAGCATCCAGTTGATAGTGCAAAGCTGCTAAAAAAAGAAAAAATACCTAACGAGATTATTGATATTGCCTTACAACATCATGGCACGACTTTATTGAAGTATTTTTATTACAAAGCGAAAGAACGGAATGACAAAGTAAATGAAGACGATTTTCGATATGAGGGGCCTAAACCAAAGACGAAAGAAGCTGCTGTAGTTTCAATCTGTGATTCCATTGAAGCAGCTGCAAGGTCACTGGCAAACCCCACTCAGGAAGAGATTGAAAAAGTTGTATCATCTATTTTCGAAGATCGATTATTAGACGGTCAGTTAAACGATAGTACCTTAACATTTAAGGAATTAGAACAAATGAAATTAATAATTTGTGAGACATTAAAAGGTATCTACCACTCTCGAATTCAGTACCCTAAGGAATCCAACATGAAGGAGGCGAAATAGAAATGGAAATAGATTTTCATGATGAAACAGAAAAAGTATCAGAGGAACATTTGGATTTAATTAGTCAATTGCTTACTTATGCTGCAAAACAGGAAAACATTGCAGCTGATTCAGAGTTGTCCATTTCATTTGTCAATAATGATGAAATCCAACAGTTAAATAAACAATATCGCGAACTAGATAAACCAACTGATGTCTTATCTTTTGCTCTTGAAGAAGAAGTTGATCAAGAGATAAGGATCATAGGAGCTGATATTCCCGTAACGCTAGGAGACATTATCATTTCGGTTGATAAAGCAGATGAACAAGCTTTGGAATACAATCATTCTTTTTCTAGAGAATTAGGATTCTTAGCTTTACATGGTTTTTTACATTTGCTTGGCTATGACCATATGAATGAAGAGGACGAAAGAAAAATGTTTTCCAGACAAGAGGAGATATTAAATGAGTTCGGATTATCGCGAGAAAAATAAAATTCATTTTGGTTTGCGGTATGCATTGAACGGTCTGAAAATTGCCATTTTGTCAGAACGGAATATTGTGATTCATTTTATTGCAGCAACTATTGTTTTAATTGCTGGGGTTCTCTATTCTATTTCCGTGATAGAATGGGCTATTTTGTTTTTGACGATTGGTGCAGTTATAAGTATGGAAATGATGAATACTGCTTTGGAAAGAGCTTTAGATTATTTGGAGCCAGAGCATCGACCTCAGATAGGAGTCGCCAAGGACATATCTGCAGGAGCGGTCTTAGTGACTGCCATTGTGGCAATCATCATAGCTTGTCTCATTTTTGCACCAAAGATTTTGTCATAAACCGAACATTTCCTTAGAGGAGGTTTTACGGACGTTTAGTATCGTGATTTTACACTATAGGAGCACATATTTTTAAACTTTACCACTAGTTTTGTCGAAAGTATGAAATGTCAGAGAAGATATAGTATTATTATGTTATAGATAAGCAACAGGATTTAAAGCGGAGGAAAAGTTATGCATAACAATTTCAAATCAGGATTTATAGCCATTATTGGTAGACCAAATGTAGGGAAATCGACCTTTATGAATCATGTTATTGGTCAAAAAATTGCTATTATGAGCGATAAAGCACAAACTACCAGAAATAAAATTCAAGGTGTATACACTGATGAGCAAAAACAAATTGTATTTATTGATACCCCTGGAATTCATAAGCCTAAGCATAAATTAGGAGATTTCATGGTGAAAATAGCGGAGAATACGTTAAACGAAGTAGATGCAATTATGTTTATGATTAATGCGGATGAAGGCTATGGTATGGGTGATCAGTATATCATGGATCGATTGGAATCAATTAAAAAACCTGTTTTTTTAGTGATTAATAAAATTGACCTTGTTCATCCTGATCAACTGCTTCCACTTATAGACCAATATAAGGACAAGTATCCTTTTAAAGAAATTATACCGATTTCAGCTTTGGAAGGAAATAATGTTAATCATTTAATGGATGTCTTTACAGAGCATCTTCCGGAAGGCCCTCAATATTATCCAGATGATCAAATTACCGATCATCCGGAACGGTTTATCATTAGTGAATTAATACGAGAGAAGGTCTTACAATTAACGAGAGAAGAAGTACCTCATTCTGTTGCTGTAGTAATAGATGGAATTGATAATCGTGGTGAGGATGAAAAAGTCTTAGTACAAGCTACCATTGTGATTGAAAGAAAATCACAAAAAGGTATAATCATTGGTAAGCAAGGTCAAATGTTAAAAGAGATTGGGAAAAGAGCTAGACAAGATATCGAACGATTGTTAGGTTCGAAAGTCTATTTAGAGTTATGGGTGAAAGTGCAAGAAAATTGGCGGAATAAACCACATCAACTAAGTGAATTTGGTTTTAATCAGGATGAATATTAAAATAAGATGTAAATGTTTGATAAGTTGTTGTTTGTAGTTTGATACATGGTAAATATTTTTACTAATTGAATGAAGATTTCAGGAAAATCTAATATTGAACACAATGAAAGATTACCATAAGGAAAGGTGAGGTTTATTGTGATCGATGTACCATGGAAGATATTTAGTCAAACAGGCAATATTGAAGCGTACTTATGGATGAAACAAGTGGAGTCAGATGATTTTGAAGAAGAAGAAGAAGAAATAGACGATTCGTTGTTAAAGGATACTCATTTGTAAATAGTGAAAGGGAAAGGTGAAGCTTGTGTTTGAAAAAGTTGAAGGCTTCATTTTGAAAACACAGGATTATGGGGAAACACATAAAATTGTGACGATATTAACACCAACATTAGGAAAAGTTGGTGCCATAGCAAGAGGTGCAAAGAAAACAAAAAGTAGAATGGCTGCTATTACGCAGCCATTTATTCATGGTTCATTCCTGATTCAGCCAGGATCAAGTCTTGCTACTATTCAGCAAGGCGAAGTAATCACTTCCTTTCGTAAAATACGGGAAGATATATTTAAAACCGCATATACAAGCTATTTAGCAGAATTAACGGATAAATTGGTCGATGCTAAAAAGTATAACCCATTTATTTATAAGCAATTATTACATACAATTGAGCGAATAAATGATGATAAGGATCCTGAGATATTAACAATGATCTATGAATGGAAAATGTATAAAGAAGCAGGGTTCGCTCCTGTAGTGACACAATGTGTTTCATGCGGAAACTCCCAAGATTTAAAAGTATTTTCTATTTCAAATGGTGGGTTGTTATGCAGAAATTGTGTACGATTAGACGAGAATGCGATTTCGATACCTGAAAAAGTAGCAAAGCTAATGGCGTTATTCGCTTGGGTTGAAGTGGAACAAATCGGGAATATTTCAGTAAAAACTGAAAATAAAATGATACTACAGAGAATCATGGATCAATATTACGAAGAGCATGGCGGTTATTATTTGAAGTCCAAAAGATTTCTGAAACAGATGAATCAGTTAAATGATAAATTATAATTGACAATTGGTGTAATCTTGCGTATGATGTAAAAATGAAATGAATAGCGGATTGCAAAGAAAGAGAGTAGTACTGATTCATTGTCTTTTAAGCGAGTTCAGGGTGGTGGAAGCTGAACAAGGTCAAAATCAGGAAGGCGCTCTGGAGCAGCTTTAACGAAAGTGGTCGTCTTCATTAATTTTTGACGACAAATAGGGTGGAACCGCGGGCAAACCCGTCCCTATGCTTTATCAGTGGATAAGGCATAGGGACGGGTTTTTCTATTGCTCTCTCATCTATAACACATAATGCATAAACTGCGAAATGAAGTGGACATGGATTTTTACTCATCCATTCAAAATATGGGTGAGTAGAAAACTAAGAACGTTTGCTTGCCAGTTCTTTGTCTGGAAGACGCGAAAGCTTTAGTAAGATGGCTCAACGGAAAAATCCATCGTGTACAGAAATACGATGCGTCTTCATACTAGCGTTGTGGAGCAAATCTTAGCGAAGGCCGCCCACTTCCACACCTGTGGGAATTTTTTGACCTGAAGATCCACGTTTTCGAGCGGATTATGCTCGAAAACGTTAGCTGAAGGGCAAACCCCACGGAACGGGAAGTGGGCAGCCGGAGTGTCGGTTATCATCATGATAAATGTCAAAATTACTTCATAAGTGACTGTTTAAACAAATAGTATTTTCACTAGTTCGCATGATGTGTTTAAAGTTTTCTTATTAAAATTGTTATCAAACCGTCTATACATAGGAGGATGTACTGATGAAGAATATTCAAGAGATGATATTAACTTTACAAAAGCATTGGTCAGATCAAAATTGTATCTTAATGCAAGCATATGACGTTGAAAAAGGGGCCGGAACAATGTCACCTATGACCCTGTTACGTAGTCTAGGTCCGGAACCTTGGAACGTAGCATATGTAGAACCATCACGTCGACCAGCAGATGGTCGCTATGCGCAAAATCCAAACAGATTATATCAACACCATCAATTCCAAGTGATTATGAAACCATCTCCAGACAATATTCAAGAACTATATCTGGAATCATTAGAGAAGTTAGGAATTGATCCTAAACATCATGATATTCGTTTTGTTGAAGATAATTGGGAGAACCCTACTTTAGGTGCAGCTGGATTAGGATGGGAAGTCTGGTTAGATGGTATGGAAATAACACAATTCACTTATTTTCAACAAATTGGTGGACTAGAAGCAAAACCGGTAGCCGTTGAAATCACTTACGGCATCGAACGATTAGCTTCCTACATTCAAGATAAAGAGAATGTATTTGATTTAGAATGGACAAAAGGAGTTACAGTTGGAGATATCTTCTACCAGCCGGAGTATGAACATTCTAAGTACACGTTTGAAGAATCTAATACAGACATGCTTTTTGACTTGTTCACTACATATGAACAAGAAGCAAAGCGAGCAATGGAAAAAGATTTAGTCTTTCCTGCGTATGATTATGTTTTAAAATGTTCTCATACTTTTAATTTATTAGATGCAAAAGGTGTTATTTCCGTAACAGAACGTACCGGATATATCGGACGTGTCCGTAATTTAGCAAGAGAGATCGCTAAGTTATACGTAGCAGAAAGAGAAAGACTTGGATTCCCGATGTTGAAAGGAGAAGAAAACCGTCATGAAAACAACTAATGTTTTATTTGAAGTTGGTTTAGAAGAAATGCCAGCTCGTTTTATGAATGACACGGAAAAGCAATTAAAGAATAAAACGATCGAATGGCTTAAAAATATTCGATTAGCTTATCAAAACCTAACCACCTATATAACACCAAGGAGATTTGCTGTACTGATTGAAGGATTAGACTACAAGCAAGCCGATCAAGAAGAAGAAGCAAAAGGCCCTGCCCTGAAGATCGCACGGGATGATGAAGGGAATTGGTCGAAAGCTGCGATCGGCTTCTCCAAAGGTCAAGGAAAGTCTGTAGATGATCTGTATGTAAAAGAAATTAATGGAACAGAATATGTTTTTGTAAATAAATATTTAAAAGGTAAAACACAGGAAGAGTTGTTACCGGATTTTAAAGATATTATTCTCAGCCTAAACTTCCCTAAAAATATGCGTTGGGCTGATCAAAACTTGCGCTTTATTCGACCGATAAAATGGCTAGTAGCCTTACAAGATGAAAATGTTATTCCTTTTGAGATTGCAGGTGTCCAGACAAGTAATGTCAGCTTCGGTCATCGCTTTTTAGGGGGGAAAATAGAAATAAGAACACCATCTAACTATTCACAGCTATTAAGTAAGCAATATGTAATTGCAGAAACAACGAAACGGCAACAAATGATTGTTGAAGGTATCAAGCAACTGGAACAAGAAAAAGGATGGCATATTCCTGTTGATGATGATTTACTAACAGAAGTAGCACATCTAGTAGAGTATCCAACTGTATTCTTTGGCCACTTTAGTGAGGAATTTTTGCATATACCAAAAGAAGTACTAATTACCTCTATGAAAGAGCATCAACGCTACTTCCCTGTTCAAACGGAAAATAATCAGTTATTACCGTATTTTATTGGTGTGCGTAATGGTACAAATGATCACATTGGTACAGTGTCAAGAGGTAATGAAAAGGTGTTACAGGCAAGACTACAGGATGCACAGTTTTTCTATGAAGAGGATCAGAAACAATCAATAGATAATAACTTAAAACAATTAGATCGGATGGTGTTCCAAGAAAACCTTGGTACAATTGCAGACAAAGTGAAACGAGTAATAGAAATAAGCGAAATTATTGCAAATGAATTAGATTTACCGGAGCTGGAAAAGAAGCAAATCGAAAGAGCTGCGAAGATCAGCAAATTTGATTTAGTAACCAACATGGTTAATGAATTCACGGAGCTGCAAGGTATAATGGGAAGAAAATATGCAACAATTTTTGGTGAAGAAGATGCTGTTGCCCAAGCCATAGAAGAGCATTATATGCCGAGAAATGCTCATGATAAACTGCCGGCTAGTGTGGTAGGATCTGTTGTAAGTATTGCAGACAAAATCGATACAATTGTTGGATGTTTTGCGGTAGGCTTGATACCAAGTGGTTCTCAAGATCCTTATGCTTTAAGAAGACAAGCGCTAGGTATTTTACAGATTAATCAACATAATAGCTGGGATGTTAATATTAATCAATTAATCGAAAAGGTATTTGGATTATTTGATGCCAAAAATATTTCAACAACAGAAAAATCTTACGTATTAACACAATTAGAATCATTTTTCAAACAACGTGCTGCATATATTATGAAAGAAGCAAACATTGAAGCTGATATTATAGAGGCAGTTCTTGTCAATGAATTATCAGATTTCTCGTTATTACTAGAAAAAGCACAATTATTGAAAGAAAAACGTACAGACATTGATTTTAAAGACAAACAAGAAGCTTTCGTCCGCGTAATGAATTTAGCAATGAAAGCCGAGGGAGACGTAACTGTCGACTCCAATCTTTTCGAAAAAGATGAGGAAAACCAATTATATCAATCATTTTTAGATATAAAAGATCCATATCGCAAGGCAATGGTGAAGAAAGATGCCAAAGAAGCACTGGAACAATTAACACCATTGGTTGAGCCTATCCATCAATTCTTCGATAATACAATGGTAATGGCTGATGATGAACAGATTCGTCATAATCGTTTAGCTTTATTGAAAGTAATTGCCGATGAAATTCATCAATTTGCAGATTTAACCAAAGTCCAATGGAAACAGACGCAGATTTAGGTGGACTGAGGAGGACATCACGTACATGGAAAAAGCAATCATTTATGTTGTTTCTGATTCAGTTGGTGAAACAGCAGAATTAGTAACAAAAGCAGCACTCAGTCAATTTATGAGTGAAAATGACTATGATTTATACCGCATACCCTATGTAGAAAATATCGAAGTTTTGCGTGGTGCTGTTTACCACGCAAAACAATTAGGTGCAATGATTGGATTCACTTTAGTCAACCCAATGTTCAGAGAGTTTTTAATCCAGGAATCCGCGAATAAAAATGTCGAATGTGTGGATATAATGGGGCCGATGCTCCAGGCAATGGAACGAAAATTTCAAAAGAAACCCAAACAAGAGCCAGGACTTATTCATAAGCTGGATGAAGATTACTTTAGTAGAGTGGAAGCTATTGAATTTGCAGTTCGCTATGATGATGGCAGAGATCCAAGAGGGGTAGAACAAGCAGATATCGTATTAATTGGGGTTTCCAGAACGTCCAAGACCCCGTTATCACAATATTTGGCACACAAGCAATTGAAGGTTGCGAATGTACCAATTGTTCCTGAAGTAGAACCGCCTTCTTCCTTATTTAACATTCCTACCCATAAATGTATTGGGTTAAGAATCAGTTCTGAAAAATTAAATGGAATTAGGAAGGAACGACTGAAGAGTCTTGGACTGGATGATCAAGCTGCATACGCAAATTTAAACCGAATCGAATCTGAATTAGATTATTTTGATAGGATTATTCATCAACTGGGTTGCCCTGTGATTGATGTGTCGAATAAAGCTGTCGAAGAAACAGCTAATATTATTCTAAATATGATCAATCAGCCTTATTGGGATTTACATGATAACAAGGCAAGTGAATAATATAAGTTAAGATGTTGGCAAATATTTTATTTATGTATTATAATTATATTTTGTGAAAATGTTTATATTATCAATAAAATGTATATTACTTACTAATATAATAAGGTTTTGTTAGACATTTCACCACATATTATCAATGAAAGAAAACATTTTTTCAAAAAAACTTAGAATTTAGCAGGAATTTGCGGTTTTGTGTAGAATAATGTATCCGTAAGGACTTTTTTGTTATCCGACAAATTATTGTCATCGTATGGATAATATTAATTATGGTGTTTATCATAACTAAGTTGGAGGTATTATGTTAACAAGAGGCTGTACTGTTTCTACAGTAATAGCTGTTGTTTATACTGAGGATGAGAAAATTGTCGAACCTTATACTGAGTAAGTTGTAAGAAATGGTGATAAAAATGGCCTATCAAGTGTCAGATGAAACAATTGAATCACTTCGTCATGCTAATGATGTTGTTGATATTGTAGGAGAATATGTTCAATTAAAGAAACAAGGCCGCAACTATTTTGGACTTTGCCCTTTTCACTCTGAAAATACACCTTCTTTTTCCGTTAATCAAGAAAAGCAAATTTATCATTGTTTTGGTTGTGGCAAAGGTGGCAATGTCATAACATTTATTATGGAAATGGAAGGATATACTTTTCAACAGGCTATTCAATATTTAGCTGAAAAATCTGGTCAGTCGATTCCTGAATTGAAAGAACCAGCAAATGAAAGGGTTAATAACGAAGAGCAGACCATTTTAGATGCTTACCAGTGGTTGGTTAAGCTTTACCATCATTTGTTACGTCATACAAAAGATGGAAAAAAAGCTTTGGAATACCTATATGATAGAGGTTTTTCAGATGAGGCAATCGATCAGTTTCAAATTGGTTTTTCGCCAACATCAAGAGATTTTATTGCGCAATTTTTAGAGAAAAAAGGTTTCCACAAACAGAGAATGGCAAATGCTGGATTATTAACGGCTGGGAATGAAGGAAGTTATTATGATCGATTCCAAGCAAGAGTTATTTTTCCAATTCGTAATCATTTAGGGAAAACAGTTGGATTTGTAGGGAGAACTATTTCAGATCAGCAACCTAAATATCTGAATAGTCCTGAATCATCATTGTTTAAGAAAAGTAAATTACTCTACAACTTTGATCTGGCTAGAAGTGAAATTAGGAAAAAAGGAGAAGTCATACTATTTGAAGGCTCTGCGGATGTAATTGCAGCTTATCAGGCTGGTGTTACAAATGGGGTAGCATCATTAGGAACTTCTTTAACCGAATCACATGCCAGTCTTCTAAGAAGGTATGTTGATACAGTTCTCATTTGTTATGACGCTGATGATGCCGGTCAAAATGCTACCTATAAAGCTATTCAGTTATTGAAAAAAGTTGGTTGTAACATAAAAGTAGCAACATTACCTCATAGTTATGATCCAGATCAATATATACAAGAGTATGGCGGTGACAAATTTCGAACAGAAGTGATCGAAACAGCAGATACCGAAATGGTCTTCTTCATGAAATATTTAAAAAAGAATTTTAATTTAAAACTTGAAGGAGATCGACTGCAATATGTAGAAAGAGTAATAGGGGAAATTGCACAGTTAGATAGTTCTATTGAACGAGATCATTATATACGAGAATTAGCAGAAGAGTTTAATCTCTCTTATGATGCTTTATCACAAGAATTAATGTCTCAAATGCGAAATATCAAAAAAAATGATGATAACCATGCTAGGTTTGGTAATACTAATGGTGGAAATCAACAGAAATATACACCGAAACAGTTAAATGTTTTACCGCCAGCATATCAAAATGCAGAGCGTCGATTGATCGCATTCATGTTACAAAATACTCACATTGCAGAAAAAGTCAGAGAAACAATTGGATCTAAGTTCAATTTAGAGCAACATCAAATTATTGTAACCCATCTGTACGGATATTATGAGGAAGGGAATCCACCTGATCCCAGTCATTTCTTAACATATCTGGAAGATGCAAATCTTCAACAAACAGTTGTTGAGTTATCAATGATGGATTATTCTTGGGAAATATCAGAGAAGGAGCTGCAAGATTATATCCATCTTATTCAATCAGAACAGACAGACAGTGAGAAAATTAAACAACTACAACAACAAATGAAACAGTTAGAGAAAACAGATCCAAAAGAAGCAGCTAAAGTAGCAATGGAGATTATAAAGATAAAACAACAATCGAAAAATTGGAGTTAGTTTTGGAAGGAGGGGCACTCATGGCAGAAAACAAGCCGTCACGTTCAAAAGAAGCTGAATTAACAGTTGAGCAGGCCAAAGACCAATTATTGGAATTAGGTAAAAAACGTGGTGTATTAGCATATGAGGAAGTAGCAGAAAGATTATCAAATTTTGACTTAGAATCTGACCAAATGGATGAATTCTATGAGTACCTGAATGAACAAGGTGTTGAAGTGATAGGAGATTCAGATGAAGATCCTACCATGCAGCAGCTGTCAAAAGAGGAAGAATTTGACCTAAATGACTTAAGTGTACCGTTAGGAATTAAAATTAACGACCCAGTTCGTATGTATTTAAAAGAAATTGGTCGAGTTGATTTATTATCTGCTTCGGAAGAAATTGATCTTGCAAAGAAAATCGAAGAAGGTGACGAATACGCTAAAAAAAGGTTAGCGGAAGCAAACCTTCGTTTAGTTGTTAGTATCGCCAAACGTTATGTCGGGCGCGGTATGCTGTTTCTAGACCTTATTCAAGAAGGTAACATGGGGCTTATAAAAGCAGTAGAAAAATTCGATTTCCGTAAAGGATTTAAGTTTAGTACCTATGCAACCTGGTGGATTCGCCAAGCTATTACAAGAGCAATTGCTGACCAAGCGAGAACGATCAGAATTCCTGTTCATATGGTAGAAACAATCAATAAACTGATTCGTGTTCAACGTCAATTACTACAGGATCTGGGAAGAGAACCAACGCCAGAGGAAATTGCGAAGGACATGGATTTAACACCTGACAAGGTAAGAGAAATTTTAAAGATTGCTCAAGAGCCTGTATCCTTGGAAACACCGATCGGTGAAGAAGATGATTCACACCTTGGAGACTTTATCGAGGATCAAGAAGCTACTTCACCGTCAGATCATGCAGCATATGAGTTATTAAAAGAACAATTAGAAGATGTCTTAGATACACTAACAGATCGTGAAGAGAACGTGCTTCGATTGCGTTTTGGTTTAGATGATGGCAGAACAAGAACATTAGAAGAAGTCGGTAAGGTATTTGGCGTGACTCGTGAAAGAATTCGCCAAATTGAAGCAAAGGCATTACGAAAATTACGTCATCCAAGTCGCAGTAAACGGTTAAAAGATTTCTTGGAATAAATCTTTAAGTGTGATTAATGAACTATCTTCTTTCACAGAAGATAGTTCATTTTAAATTTTTGCTTAGACTATCAATGTTTCATCTAATTATCCGATATAATGGTTAAAGTGGTTCTGACTTGGAGATGGTATTAATGGAAGAAGAACGTAAGCAAACAATTATTAACGAAATTAATTACTGGAAAACACATCAATTGTTGCCCAATCAGTATTGTGATTTTTTGCTAGCTCTTTATACGGAAGGTGAAGGGCTATCAGAGAAAAATAAAGAAACGAAACAAACACCTTATTATTTATTGTTTTATTTTTTGGACACCTTACTGATATTATTGCCGTTTTTCATTTTTCAATTTACCGATAATCTTTTAGTACAAATAATTGGTATCGTTCTCACACTCTGTATCGCGTTCGCGATGATGAAGATTTTTTCACGGCATAGTGGATTACAAAATTCTTTTGCTGTTATGATATTTTTTGTAGTGTTTTTATTTGCTACTGTATTATGGATGAATAACCATATTAAATTAGCGTGGATCACCTATTTGTGGATTTTTATTAATAGTATTTCTTGGATTACTTTTGGTAAATTACAAAAGCAATTTTTCTTACAAGTGGCAGGTGTTTTTATTTTAATTATTCTGATCATTATGCTTGGTTTTCATTATTTTTAGACATTTTCGTGAATTTTAATGAGTATCACTTTTCTATTTGTCTTTTTTAAAGTAAAATAAAGATGGTTTTCCATTTATACATAGTAGAAAAAATTGTTGGTACGTAAAACCCAACTTGACGTGTCATTGAAGGAGGAAAAAACGATGAAGAAAAATCCAATTATACCTTTTGCACTTATTGCAGTTCTTGGGATTTTAGCGATGATCATATTATCCGTAGTTGGTCTCAACGAACAAGAAAGAATTGCAACAGGTGGAGATGGTGAAGGTGAAACAACAGAAGCTGATCCAGAAGCACTAATACAAAGCTGTATTGGATGTCATGGCGGTGACTTAGAAGGTGGAAGTGGTCCATCGCTTAATGATGTTCATGAGAGATTAAGTGTTGAAGAAATTGAAAGTATGATTATCAACGGTTCTGAGAATGGTAATATGCCAGGTGGTTTAGTAACGAACGAAGAAGCTGCAGTGTTAGCTGAATGGCTTGCTGAGGGACAAGAATAAATTTGCAAAAGCTTTCTGTGTCTACAGAAGGCTTTTTTCATCTTTCAATATAGTTAAGAGAGGACAAAAAATATGTTATCCAAAAGATTAGAACAACTAGCCGAATACCTGCAGGATCCAATTCATTTTGCTGATATAGGTTCTGACCATGCTTATCTACCATGTTATGTTTGTTCACGGCACGAACATGCAACAGCCATTGCTGGTGAAGTTAACCAGGGTCCGTTTGAAAGGGCAAAGCAAACCGTTGGAGAATATGGACTAGCTGACAGAATTGAAGTGCGAAAAGGGAATGGCTTGGAAGTGATTAAGGAAAAAGAAGTGAATCAAATTACCATTGCTGGTATGGGAGGGAAACTAATTCGAACCATATTGGAAGAAGGTAAGGTGAAATTATCTGGTGTCTCCCGATTAATTCTACAACCTAATCTAGACGCTCAAATTGTTCGTAAGTGGTTAATTGATCATCATTATCAGATTGTTGCAGAAGAAATTATTACTGAGGATGGATATATTTATGAGATTATAGTTAGTAATTATCAAAATAAGTCTCCAGAACTTTCTGAACAAGAACTACTATTTGGTCCATACCTTTTACAAGAAAAAAGTGAAGTTTTTTTAAAAAAATGGTGCCATGAAAAAGAAAAACGTATCAAGTTAATCAATCAGATGAAACAAGCTGCAAACTTGCCGGTTGAAAAAATGAGGAAACTAGAAACAGAGATAGAATGGATTGAGGAGGTAATAGAAGATGACAACCGTTAAGGATGTAATCCGCTTATTCGAGAAATGGGTTCCTAAACAATTTGCAGAGTCTTGGGATAATGTAGGCCTTCAAGTAGGAGCAAAGGACCAAAAAGTGAAGAAAATAATGATCACGTTAGATGTGATAGACGCAGTCGTAGATGAAGCGATTGAGAAAAATGTTGACTTTATTATCGCGCACCATCCGCTGTTATTCAAAGGTTTAAAGCAAATTGATTTTCAAGATCCGAAAGGAAGAGTAGTGAAAAAGTTAATTCAGCACAATATCGCCGTATATGCAGCTCATACTAATCTAGATGTAGTCAGTGGGGGTGTAAACGACCTGCTGGCGCAAAGGTTAGAACTAATCAACACAAAGGTATTAGTACCAACCATAGAAGACCAACTGTTGAAATTTATCGTCTATGTTCCGCAATCACACTTGGATGATGTGGTCGAGAAAATAGGGAATGCTGGAGCAGGGCACATCGGTAACTATAGCCATTGCACTTTCAGAGCTGCAGGAACAGGAGCTTTCAAACCGCTAGAAGGAACTAATCCATTTCTTGGTACACAAGGTAAAATAGAGGAAGTAGATGAGTATAAAGTAGAAACTATTATAAAGAAATCACAGTTGTCTGCTGTCTTGCAAGCTGCAGAGCAAACACATCCATATGAAGAAATGGCGTATGACCTAGTACCACTTGCTAATAAAGGTAATCAGGAAGGGTTAGGCAGAATCGGTAAGCTCGCTAAGCCGATGAAATTATCAGAATATGCGGAATTAGTAAAACGTAATTTAAATATCCCAGCATTGCGTTATGTTGGCGACCAAGATAAATGGATTAAGAAGGTTGCTGTACTTGGAGGTAGTGGTAAAGGTTATATTGATGTTGCACGCCATGCTGGTGCTGATCTATATATAACGGGTGATTTAACCTTTCATGAAGCGCAAGATGCAAAGGAAGCGGGGATTTGCTTGATTGATCCAGGTCACCATGTCGAGGAAGTAATGAAAGAAGGAGTAAAAGATTATTTCTTAGCAAACCTTGATGCATTACCAGAAAAAATCGAAGTAGAGATCTCAACCTTATCAACCGATCCATTTCGTTACCAATAAGCCAAATGAATTGCGCTTGAATGATTGTAGATACAAACTGTGAAGTAATGAAAATACCCTTTGTTCGAAAATAAATACACAGTCACTGAAGTAATTTTGACATATATTTTGATGATAACTACCACTCCGGCTGCCCACTTCCCTTTCC
>NZ_WJID01000085.1:0-9969 GCF_010994055.1 Gracilibacillus thailandensis
ATCACTCCAGGAAGCACCACCACATTTAGTATAGAGCCTGAAAGCCTTCCTGATGACCCGGAGCATTAAAAAACGCCCCTATTGTTCTATGAACAATAAGGGCGTTGATATTATTTTCAACACGGTACCACCTTAGTTTACTGCATACTCACATATACAGTCTTTACAAGTACTCCACCAAAACAGGCTTTCATACTTTGGTATAGATAACGAGTACCAAATCTCGTCGTCACTTACTCGTGCCATAATTAGACACGTTCAGCACGAAGCTCGAAGGCCATTTTCAGCATCTGCATTTTTGCTTCTTTTCAGCTACCGAAGCTCTCTGTCGAAAAACGCTCGAAACTTACTTTCCCTTTTCATCGCTTTTTAATATTGATTTACTCAATCTTTAAATAGGATTATACGAAATATTCATTTTGAATGCAAGCACTTTTTTGAATATTTCGATAAATTAGCATTTAAATTCAAGATGATTTCATTTACTTCCATTCTATCCGGATGCAAAAAATAATCATTATCTCACATTACAACTTCATAATTGTAACTTTATTTCAATTTTATAACTCGTTTACTTCATATCTAATGGTAAATAATTCAATTTTAAGGATAATATATGTAAAAATGATTATTTATAGAAAACGCTTACGTGATATGATTTAAGTAATCTATACGAAAGGAGGAAGGATGTTTTATCGCTTCGGTGTCAAACGTAAGCTTCAAACAATAATGAAAAGGACGTGAGAAAAAGTGAAGAAAAAATTGCTTAAGTGGTTGTCTTTCAGTCTTTTCGTTACTTTATTATTCGGTTTGTCGTTCCAATCTGTCTCTGCAAGTACTCCTGATTTCAGTATGACCGGTTTTGCCACGCAAAATGGCGGTACAACTGGTGGCGCAGGTGGAGATACCGTAACTGTTCATACAGGAGACGAGCTAGTTCAAGCGTTAAAGGACAAAGAAGATCACACACCTTTAACCATTTATGTGAATGGAACCATTACACCAGACAATACGTCTGACAGTAAAATTAACATTAAGGATGTATCAGATGTTTCCTTATTAGGTGTTGGTACTAATGGAGAATTAGACGGCATAGGTATTAAAGTGTGGCGAGCAGATAATGTCATAATCCGTAATCTCACGATTCATGAAGTGCGTACCGGTGACAAGGATGCCATTAGCATTGAAGGACCATCAAACAACATTTGGGTGGATCATAATGAACTTTATGCTAGCCTAAATGTGGACAAAGACTACTACGATGGTTTATTTGATGTGAAACGGGATGCATTTAATATTACTTTCTCATGGAACTATGTCCATGATGGCTGGAAAGCGATGTTAATGGGGTCATCAGATAGTGACAGCGACGATCGAAACATTACGTTCCACCATAATCATTTTCAAAACTTGAATTCGCGAGTCCCTAGCTACCGTCATGGCGAAGGTCACTTGTATAATAATTACTTTGAAGGAATTATCGATACAGGGATTAATGCCAGAATGGGAGCTGAACTACTTATAGAAAATAACGTATTTGAAAATTCCAAGGATCCGCTTGGTGCTTGGTATAGTAGTTCTCCAGGGTACTGGAACGTTGCCAACAACTTATACATCAACAGCACTGGCAGCCAACCAACCACATCTACGACCAATTATACCGTTCCATATAACTATACACTTACACCAGTTGAAAATGTAAAATCACTCGTTACACAATATGCTGGTGTTGGAGTAATTCAACCGTAAATGAATGAGAGGGCTGGCTTTAAGCAGCCCTCCTATGAATTGTTGCACTGCTCTAAAACGGAGAAAACTATTATTCTTGCGCTTTTATGAACCTCTCATATCGAAACTCACCAGTTCAATGATTAGCTAGTTAAACTATATTGCACAGCAAACCGCTAAAGTAATAAAATAAGACTACGATCAGTGGGGCTAGTGTCGCCATTGTTCTTTAGCGAAACTTATCAAGTAGTTAGCGTCTGTTATCTCTAAACATTATTAATATTACTTTCACTACTCACAGTAACTCGTAATAACTCTAAACAACTTTTTTATTTTGTCGAACGATATTTAATTCCAATTTACTATTTACTTTCATACAGAATTTGCATACAATTATTTCACTCGGGTCCTCACCTGAAAATAACAACGTTGTAATTAACAAGGAGGTGTCCAATCGTTCATTGAGGCAGTGTGCTTTATCGCATTAAAAACAAAAAGGGGTTGTGTGAAAGATGGAAAAAAATAAAATTCGGCTGGCTTTTCTCCTGTTTGTATCATTAGCTCTGTTTCTATTTGCTTGTTCCAAAAATGAAAGCGCTTCAAATAATGAGGATAATGATGATGGTCCACAAGAAATTTCCATGATGTTTAACTTGCATGTTCCAGAAGTACCTGACAGTCGCCTCGAAGAATTATTAGAAGAAGCTACCAACACAGAATTAGATATTCGCTGGGTACCTGACAATAACTATGCAGAAACATTAAATTCACAAATTGCAACCGGTAATCTCCCTGATGTTTTTCTACTAAAAGACGTGACATTGGATCAACAAAAAGAAGCAGTGCGTGACGGACAATACTGGGAGATCGGTCCCTACCTTGAAGAGTTTCCTAACTTGAACAAACTAAATGAAGATATTCTAAAAAATACAATGATCGATGGTAAGCTATATACCCTTTACGCAGGCCGACCTCTATCTCGCCAAGGACTTATTTATCGAAAAGATTGGGCAGAAAACCTAGGACTTGATACACCAACCAACCTTGATGAATTATACGATATGATGAAAGCATTCACTGAAGATGACCCTGATGGAAATGGCCAGGATGACACGATTGGTTTAACAGACCGAGAAATTCTAGGAACATTTGAAAACTTTGCGACATGGCACGGAGCACCTAATAGATGGGGAGAAAAAGATGGGCAGCTTTTACCACAATTTATGTTTCCTGAATACCGGGAAGCAATGGATTATTTCAAAAGCTTGTTTGATAATGGCTACATCAACAAAGATGCTCCTGTAACAAGTAAAACAGACCAACAAGAGATGCTAAAGAATGGTACTGCTGGCGTTTATATTGGTACGATGGGGGATGTGGAACCAATGTATCGTGATGCGGTTGCCATTAATCCTGATGTAGAATTGGATGTCCACAATTACATCGAAGGTCCTGACGGGGAATTTCGAACACGCGCCATCCCTGGCTATGGAAGCATGCTTATTTTCCCGAAACAATCTGTTGAAACAGAAGAAGAACTGAAAGGAATTCTTGGATTTTTCGATTATTTAATGACTCCAGAAGGCTCTAACTTACTTTACTGGGGGATTGAAGGAGAACATTATGAAGTGATTGATGGTTTTGCTAAGGTTCTCGATGAAAGTGAAGACAAGTACAATCAAGAAATCCGCCCGTACACACCATTTGAAATTGGTGAACCAGAAACAAACGGCCGTTATACGGGATACTATGACTATGAACCACGTGCAAAAGCAGATGAATTATATGAAGATAACAATAATTACTTGGTTCACGACCCAACAGCAGCATTAGAATCACCTACATGGGCTGATAAATCTGAAACACTCAATCAAATTATGGAAGATGCCACCTACCAATACTTCTTGGGCCAAATTGATGAAGCAGGATTCGATGAAGCCATTGAGAAATGGAAAAATGCAGGCGGCGCCCAAGTAATCGAAGAATATACTGAAGACTACAACAAGCAAAACAGCGAATAACATGATAAAGCAGTCCATAAGCTAAGCTTGTGGGCTGCCAAAAAGTGATTTATTAATGATACGACAAATCTTCACTCTCCACTTGAGATTGACGATTAAACTTCATATTGTTATGATTCACTTCCAAAATTCTCGAGTTCTTCTTTCGTTAGCCCTGTTATCTCCATTACATATTCAGGTTGCATTCCCTTGGACAGCATTTTTTTTGCTATTTCTTTTTTTGCTATTTTTTCTCCTTCTTCTCTACCAATTTCTTTCCCGATTTCTTTCCCAATTTCTTTCCCGATTTGTTGTCCAATTTGTTTTCCAATTTGTTTTCCGATTTCTCTTCCTTCAGCTAATCCCTTTTCTCTTCCTTCACGCAATCCTTTATCACGCCAGGAGTTAGGTAATTTTTTTACAAATTCCTCTAAGCTTTCATCATTTGAGTTCTGTATGCTTTCCATTAGTTTTTCCTCCTCTATTTGATTTAATTTTACATACGTCTCAAAAAAGCCATATATCAATTCCATTTTAGCCGCATCTAATTCTAATTTTGCCAGCATACGCAGAAATTCTTTTTTCACTTGTACCTTTTCGCTATTCTTATAACCCATTTTACTAAGTAAGGCTGCTGCAACTGGGTTATTGGATCTCAGAAACGAACGCCAATCCTGTTTCTTTAATTCTATTTTAAAAAAATGAAAAGTTAAAACATGGAGGAAAGGGAAAGTCAATTCAAAATAATCTTGTTCATCACGAACCTTATCATAACTGAATACTGCAATGGGGATAATTGGTTTTCTATACCTATTATACAATATACTAAAGTAATGATACATTCTTTCATGAAAATTCTTTTGCTCATAACTCTGTGATTCTACATGAATAATAATAAGCGTATCCTGTTCTTTCAACCTGCCTTCCATAACTATGTCAGCACGTCTTCTTTCTCCGTGAATCAAATCCGTAAATACTTCATCTGAAAGAGGTTTGAGTGAGGAAAAATCTAGTTGTTGATGTACAGAGGGAAAGAATACTTCGATAAATTCATCAAAAAATGTACCAATCAGTTGTTTGAACAACTGATCATGATCAATATAAGTTGGAGTGTCTTCATGGACTTTCATTAATACAGACAATGCTTATCACCCTTCTTTCTTCTTTGCCTTGAACATTATAAAGTTGTTTACATCCACCAATAGTATATCAAAAACGTATTGCTTACACAAGAACAAACGTTCCCTATGAACAAGAACTAAGAATGATAAAAAAATAATCCCGTAGCACGTTTAATCGTGCCACGAGATTATGATTATTTTTGTTCTACTCGTTTATTCTTTCGAGGCTTAGGCTTGAGATAAAGACCAAGCTCCTTCTTCTCCTTCGCTAAAGATCGATATAGCGAAAGCATCATTAAACACATAATAATCGAGAACGGGAGTGCTGCGATGATTAGGGTATTTTGTAATGCTTGCAGTCCCCCACTATATAATAACACTATCGCTACCGCAGATTGTGCTACCCCCCACGTTAACTTCACACTGTTTGGAGGTGTTAACGAACCGTAAGTAGTCTGCATCCCCAATACGAAAGTTGCCGAATCGGCTGATGTAATAAAGAATGTACTAACCAATAAAATGGCCACTATGGACAATACAATCGATCCAGGATATTCACTGAACATAGCGAATAACACTTGCTCAGTTGGAAATGAAGATAAATCGATATTTCCACTGTTTTGTACACCAATTGACGATGTACCGAAAGTGGTGAACCATAGAAAACTAACGACAGCTGGTAATAATAATACCCCTATCATAAATTCGCGAATCGTCCGACCTCGTGACACACGAGCGATAAAGATACCTACGAATGGTGACCAAGAAATCCACCATGCCCAATAAAAAATCGTCCAGTCGTTAATCCAATTACGGTGCTCACCATCGAGCGGTGCAATACGAAAACTCATCCGCATAATGTTTTGTATATATCCACCTACCGAGTCTGTGAACATATTTAAAATCAAAATAGTTGGACCAATAAAAAACATTAAAGCAAATAAACCAACAGCTAAGACCATATTCGTATTACTTAAGTATTTGATACCTTTACCTAAACCAGTTGAAGCAGATATCATAAATAATACAGTAACGATGATAATAATGATGAACTGTACGATAAAGCTATTTGGCACATCTGTTAAATAGGAAAGACCACCATTAATCTGTGCGGCACCGAATCCTAACGTGGTCGCAACTCCAACTACTGTTGCAAATACTGCTAGGACATCCACTACTTTCCCAAAAGCACCATCCATTTTTGAACCGAATATCGGTTTTAGTGTAGCAGATATTAAACCAGGTTCATCTTTGCGGAATTTAAAATAAGCTAAAGCTAAGGCTACAACCGCATAGATTCCCCATGCATGAAGACCCCAGTGGAAAAAGACATATCTCATTGCTTCTTTTTGCGCAGCATTTGTGCCACCTTCGGCAAGTGGCGGTTCGAGGAAATGTGATAGAGGCTCTGCTGCACCCCAGAATACCAAACCAATACCCATACCGGCACTAAAGAGCATCGCAAACCATGTTGTTTTCTTATATTCCGGTTTTTCATCAGGCTTCCCAAGCTTAATAGCACCAACAGGACTAAAAATCAAAAATATACAAAAAATGACAACCACTGTCACCAATATAAGGTAATACCATCCAAACCCAGACGAAATCATCGCTTGAATGTTTCCCGTTAGTTCTTCGAAACTGCTTGGGGCCACCATTCCGAAAATAACTGCTGCCAAAACGATCGAAACCGTTATCCAAAATACACTTGATATTTTTTTCATGAACTTCCTACCTCTCCTACAACTTATCAACTATATTAAAATAACACTACCTGTCCTTTAAGTAAATAGTAGGAAAGATATCTTTTCAGTACTATTACCTAAAGTATACCGAAATCCACTCATTTAAACATACCCATTAATAGCATGTTCGAAACCATTAATCTTTATCCTTTTCACCATTATATATACATTTGCCGATATTTAGTGGGAGTCATCCCTTCATTTTCTAAGAAAAGTTTATTAAAATAACTAGGATTCGGATAGCCAGATCTTTCCGCAATTTCCTTAACAGTCAACTCTTTTTCTTCTAACAGTAATTGTTTACTCCATTGCAACCGACATAAAGTGATAAAAGCCATCGGAGTCATCTGTGTGACACGTTTAAACAATCGACAGAAATAATAGGTGCTTACTCCCGTTTGTTTTGCCCAATATACGAGATCGAAGGGTTCTGGTGCTTTTTCTTGCATTTTCGGTAAAAGCGATTGAATCCGCACATCTAATTCTTGCCTAGAATTAGACTCACTTGGCACGGCAATATTGGTAAAGGTGGACAAAAAAGCATAGGTTAATGTTGATAAGGTTGATAGCTGTAAGAAGCTGTTTTCCTCTGCTTCTTGTAATAAATGTTCGTGAGTTTGCTCTAATTTATCTAAATTCGGCAATCTCCACAAAATAAATCTACCAAAACCAATCTCCGATAAAAACGTATGCAGTGGATTTCCATAAAAATGAACCCACCGAACACTCCAAGGATCCTCTTTGCTACTATAATACCGTTGTTCTTGCTCCGGAAAATAAAGAAAGGCATCTCCTTTTTTTAACATATATTGCTTCCTATCTATCTCTACATAGCCAGACCCCGCTACAACAAAATGTATACTAAAATTATCTAACGAGCCTGCTTCCCGATAGACATCATGGTCCGCTTTCAACTTATAGCAACCAACTGATTCAGGTAGGATCATATATTCATGTTTTTTCAATATAGGCAATAAAACTTGACGATTCATATCCTCACATCCTATAGGACAATATTGTGTTATCTGATAGCAAAAAGCTTCTATTTTCATATTAATACCAATCGATTATAATAACAATAAAGTTATAGGAGGAGGTTAAACGATGACGATTAAATGGGGAATTATAAGCACCGCAAATATCGCACAAAAAGCAGTTATACCAGGAATAAAAGAGTCAGAAACAGGTGAAGTATACGCCATTGCCAGTCGAAATCTAGGCAATGCAAAAGAAACAGCTGAGGAATTAGAGATTCCCGTTGCATATGGGAGCTATGAAGAATTATTAGCTGATCCCGATATTGATGCCGTTTACATCCCATTACCAAATCATTTGCATAAAGAATGGTCGATAAAAGCTATGGAAGCTGGAAAACATGTACTCTGCGAAAAACCAATTGCTTTAAATACCAAGGAAGCTCTAGAAATGGAAGCAGCAAGTGAAAAAGCTGGAGTTATTCTGGCAGAAGCCTTTATGTATCGCTATCACCCCAGATATCAAAAGATTCAAGAGATCATTCAATCAGGAGAAATCGGAGCAATACGCGGCATACATGGAGCATTCACTTTTAACAATGCAGCTGCCAAAGAAAATGTTCGCTTCCGAAAGGATTGGGGTGGGGGTTCCTTATATGATGTTGGAGTTTATCCGATAAGTGCCGCCAGAATGATTTTAAATGAAGAGCCTCAAGCAGCAACCGTTCATGCTTTCTTTTCCGAACAGCATGATCATGTAGATATGATGGCATCCGGAATATTGGAATTTGATCATGGTGTTGCACTTACCTTTGATTGTGGCATGTGGGCAGATTTCCGAAATCGACTAGAAATTTTAGGGACAGAAGGTCGAATTGAGATTCCTTCTGCTTTTGTTACAAATCAAAATCAGCAAGACCATTTTTATCTATACACTAGTAATGGAACAAAAGAGGTAGAAGTTCCCTATGTAAATCAATATGCACTACAGGCAGATGTGATTGGACATAGTATTCAAAAGAATAAGACATTACCTTTTCCTGTTGCAGATGCCATTTTAAACATGAAAGTGTTGGATGCATGTCTTACTTCCGCTGAGGAAAGAAAACGTATTGAAATTACGAAAGGATGAGCCGAATGAAAACGATTCAAATCGATGGCCTAGATAAGTCTGTTACTACATTAATTCAAGGGTCCGATTATTTTAAACCGAGTGTATATGATAAAGTCTGTCAGGTATTAGATCGTTATATAGCAATCGGCGGCAATACGATTGATACCGCTCATATTTACTGTGGTGGAGAAAGTGAAGTAGCGATCGGCATGTGGCTAAAAGAACGGAATAACCGAGAGGATATCGTTATTTTAACTAAAGGCGCTCATCATGACCAAAACGGACCACGTGTAAATCCTGAGGCAATTAGGCAAGACCTTTTTGAAAGTTTAGAAAGACTTGGCACCGATTATATTGATTTATATGCATTACACAGAGATGATCCCAATGTACCAGTAGGTGAAATCATCGATGCTTTAAATGAACATATAGAGGCAGGTCGTATTAAAGCAATTGGTGGCTCTAACTGGACAACAGAACGAATTCAAGCAGCAAATGAATATGCCGCCGCCAATAACTTAGTAGGCTTTTCATTCAGCAGTCCGAACCTTAGTTTAGCTAAGGCAAACGAGCCATTCTGGAAGGGATGTGTCTCAACTGATAGTGATGACAAGAAATGGCACGAAGAAACACAACTTCCCCTTTTATCATGGTCTTCACAAGCAAGAGGATTTTTCACCGGCAGGTTCACACCAGAGGACCGAAGTAATGAAGATCTAGTTCGTGTGTTTTATAGTGATGCCAACTGGGAGCGACTGGCTAGAGCAGAACAACTAGCAAATAAAAAAGGCGTAACCGCAATCCAAATCGCTTTAGCCTATGTATTAAATCAAGCCTTCCCTACTTGTGCCTTAATTGGAGCCCAAAATGAGCAAGAACTTGTCTCCTGTTTGGAAGGATCAAAGATTGAACTATCAAGGGATGAAGTTGAATGGTTAGAAAATAGGAGCTGACATAGGATTTGCTTATGTTATTCCAAATGAATAGAAGCGGACGGAAATCTTGAATAAATAGCAAACTAAATAAGCAATAGTAATTATCTTAAGAAGTGATTTACTTTTGTTTCAAGTGCTACACTCGAAGACAATTGTTTCGATATTGGCTTTAGTTTGTCCATGAGAGCTTTTTCCCGTTTTGACTTTCTTTTGTCTGCGAGAGCCGGTCTCGTGGACACTTTTTCCCTTTTTGGCTTTCTTTTGTCCGCGAGAATCGTTCTCGTGGACACTTTTTCCCTTTTTGGCTTTCTTTTGTCCGCTTATCCTGAACTTATAAGTCTAATAAAGGTAT